>JBAYZW010000006.1:0-16484 GCA_041672305.1 Bacilli bacterium | reverse complement strand
AACAAATTCTTCAAATCTTGTTGTGGTGGCAGGTATAATGTCCATGGAAGTTCCCTCACTTATGTGTGTCAACAATAAGTATAGCGAACTTCTTTTATTTCACGACCTACCTTTATGAAACGTTATCCGAAAATTTATAAATGTTTAATAAATAGCGAAATATGTTAATATAGAATTATAATTTTCTTTAATTGATTAATGATTTTTTGTAAAGGGGAACATAAAAATGATTAAAAAAACAATGATGTTTGCTGCTATTGCTATTCTTATTAGTAATTTAATTGTTATTAATAATTGCAATTTAGTAATAAAACCTTCAAATGAACAAAAAATTAGCGAAAACAAATCTGAATATACTGAAGAAGGTATAATAAATAGCGATTCAAACGCAACATTAGTGACTAATACTGATGAAACGCAAATGAATAACAAAATAATAGCTGACACAATAAATTTGTTTAGCAAAAATGAAAACTCAGTTGAAGATGAATTAACCAAAATGATTGCTAATTATGATAATAAAATTGCAATTTTAGAAAAAAACAAAACAACCGAACTTGATATAGAAGAAATAGAAAATATGAGTAATCTTGTTTTAACATTGAAACAAATGATTGCTGATTATGATGATTATGAAACAAGCAATTTATTATTTAATAATTCAGCAAAAAGTATTACAGCAAAAAGAGTTGTTGTTTCTATCACACCAGATCTTCCATTATTAGCTGCTCATGCAGCAATAGTGAGTTATTTTTCCGATAATGATTATACTCTCGCCGCAGAATTATTAACTCATATGAGATCAAATTCAAGTTATGATTCAGAATATAGACCAGTAAATTCAAACATTGTTAGGACAAACTCAATTTTTACTAATTTATCAGATGCTAGCAAACCATCTATAGGAACTGATGAATTTCCTAATTCAAATTCAACAATTGAACAAGATTTACATTTGTCAATAAATAAATTTAATTATTCCAAATCGCTTAATAACACTGCAATAGTGCTTACAGATAGATACGATTTCGCTTATAACGATTCTTATGATGATTTTGTGACTCAAACAGCAGTTAATTTAATGTATGAAGCGCAAGAAGAAGGACTCTTAACACCATTTTATGTTGTCGTTGAATACGCAAATACAATATATATATCAAATAATACTTATGAAGAAAATTTTACAATAGACAGCTGGAAATATAGTGAAAAAACAATCACACTCGGGCGTGGCGAATGTATTATCTATAATTTATTTTTTCCTAATAATGGGTATAGAAATATACAAACATTTGGATATAACAATTCTTATTTAGAACTTTTTAATTCTAACGGGTATTGTATAAATTCTAATAATGATGATGGGTATAAATCCAATGCCTTTATTAAAAACTATTTCTTTGCCAATCAAATATATAAATTAAAAGTTAAATTGTATTATAATTTGAGAGTAGGAAATATTCGAACCGCGATAACTTCATCTAACGATAGCAATTTTGACAATATTAGTGAAATAGAAAGGACATCGAACTTTCTTGAGACATATTATAAAAATATAGAAATCAATATTTCTCAAGGAACAGTATTTTTGTTTACCTTGAAGCCAGCTTTAAAATCAAATTATATTATAACAACCGCAAAAAAAGGTGACACTTATATTGACACCTATCTTTATCTCATTGATCCAAGAAGATCAGACATTGATAGAACAAATATTCATAAATCAGATGAATTGAAATCAACCAGATGTGACGACGATAGTGGTGATAATTGGCAAGCAAAAATATCTGTTAATCACCATGCTACTGACATTCCATATTTAATAATTGTTTCAACTTATTATTTTAACGGATTAGGAAATTTTTATTTAAAAATTTCTGGTATGAATACCTCTCATTTTGTTATATTATAATTTATACTTTAAATATAAATTTATGAAAAACAAAATAGCCAAGATAATCCCACTACTCATAATGACATTTGGATTAGCAGCGTGTGAACATAGTCCTAGTTATTATGTCAATCAGCTTGAAAAAAACTTTGGGATTCAATATTTATCCGACGCCAAAGTTGAGTTTTTTTATGAAAACATCTCTGGTTTTGATTCATCAGGTCTTTATTATTACGTTTTGAAATACGAAGAAGAGCCAACCGCGTTTTTCCAGCAATTCGAAAACAATAAACCAGGTGCTGAAAGTGATGAGAGTTTCCAATCAGGCAAAAACATCGATTTTGAAGAAAAAGTTGATACCTTGATCAATACTTTCGCGAGAGAAGATTACAATAATTTTGCTAGTGAATACAAAATAGATTGGAACAAAGAGTATTTATATAAAAATGACACTCCTATTTATGTCACTTTTCCGATGATATATTTTAAGAATGAATTTCGCTTAATCATTGTCCAACTTCAAGACTAAAAAAATCATAATATTTTTGATGTTATAGCAGGAAGAGTGCTAATCGGTAGCGTTTCATTAAGGTAGGTGATTTAATTCGCCGACTTTTTGTCAGCAACAAGTTACCATGGCTTATATCCGTTTTCAAGTTCGGAGAATAATTGTCTCATCCCATATGACATCTCTTCTGTATTTATATCTGGTCGATATCTTTCCATTTTCTTTTCTCCTAGCCTCATTGATGGTTCATCATAATACTGACTCTTAAATCCTATTTTAACTTCATTGTGATTTTGATTTGCTTCAATCAATTGCGATAGTTTTTCAATTGTTTTAAAGCGAAAAACATTAGGAACTTTATCAAATCTTGAACAGTAATAATGGGAATTCATTCCTTCTTGAGAACAGCCTTCATAACTTGGCTTTAGATATGATGAGAATGAACTAGGTTTCCTTTTCATGAGATTCCTTATTTTCTTAGAGTCGACATCATCTAGTTGATTTAAAGCATTAATGATGTCTTTTTGATAGTTGCGATTATTGATTTCTGCATCAGTTGTGACAAGGCCTAAGCTTTTTTTCAGCGCGGATTTAACATGATATTTATCGGGAACATAGATAGCCTTGCAAACCCAGATTCTATCAGGAGCTTGTTGAATGTATGAAGCCAAATCACCTGATAAATAAATTGTATCTGAGATTTTTAAGTGATATTTCTCTTGAAGAAAGTAATTAATTCTTTTAAAGAAGGATGATAATTCTTTCCCTGATATCAAAGTGCGATTTAATAATATTTTCCTTTGCCCTTTTACTCTCACTCCCTTAAAGATGGTGCATGTATATAATTTCTTTTTATTTGAGTAACCTAATACATGAATAAACTTTTCATCAATTTAAACATGGACAGTTGCATCGTTTTTAACGACTCCCATATTATCTTTGATATAATATTGGGTCTTTTCAATTAAGCGACAAACAGTGGACTTGCTAATTGGTAACCCATTAGCGCATCCATATCTTCCAGCTTTTGCATAGCTCATTTCTGAAACAGTCTCGAGAATTTTGAGTTTCACATCATACATAATCTTGTCCCTTTTAGGAATTTTCATTGCTGCATCTAACAAATATAAGTATTCATTGGTTAACGTATTCCTATAATATCGTCGTTTAAATCGGAGCATTCCAATGCTTGTTTGAATCGTTCTTTCTTTTATTTTATAATTTTTAAATATGATGGACGATTGAATGTTAAAACTAGATCCAGTCTTTCTAGAGCTCTTCCTAATTCTTTTAGTCCATTATTTTTAAATCTTTAATATAATTAATAACAAATTCTTCAAATCTTGTTGTGGTGGCAGGTATAATGTCCATGGAAGTTCCCTCACTTATGTGTGTCAACAATAAGTATAGCGAACTTCTTTTATTTCACGACCTACCTTTATGAAACGTTATCTTTTTAGCGACAAAAATAGAATGGTTCTATAAAATAGTCTATGATTAAAAGAGTTAGGGGGTAGCACTATGGAAAACAGTTTAAACCTACGAGAAGATTTGTTAGAAACCATTGAAAATAAGAATGTTTCACATCTTAAAGAACTATTTGATACTATCCCGACAATTGATTTAGCGGAAGCGCTAGATGGCGTTGATGACGCTCGTTTGCTCATCTATATTTTCCGCGTCATTAGCAAAGACTATACTGGTGATTTTTTCACCGATTTATCCGCTGAGCAACAAGAGCACATCATCAGCGCTTTCTCCGATAAAGATTTAATTGAGTTATTAGAGAACTCTTTTGCAGATGATATCGTTGACACTATTGAGGAAATGCCTGCTAATGTCGTCAATCGCATTCTTCGTGTCGCGCCGAGTGATCTGCGCAAAGACATCAATACACTTTTAAACTACAAAGATAATACAGCCGGTTCGATAATGACCACTGAATACATCGAGATGCATGAAGACATTTTAGTAAGAGACGCTATCGCCTCAATTCGCAAAAATGGACGTGAAGCCGAGACGGTCTACACCATTTTCGTCCGCGACGCTAAACGAACTTTAGTCGGAACTATTAATTTGGATGATTTAATTTTTGCCAGTGAAGAAGATACTCTCGAGACGATCATGGATAAAGATTTTATCACTTGCAACGCTAACGACGATCAAGAAGAAGTCGCCAATATGTTCAAGCGTTATGATTTGAACGCCATGGCGGTCGTTAATAATGAAAAGAAAATTCTCGGCATCATCACCATTGACGATGTAGTTGACATCATCGTTCAAGAAGCCAATGAGGATATCGCTAACTTAAATCAAGTCAGCGCAATTGAAGAACCGTATTTAAAAACATCAGTCTGGAAATTAGTTAAGAAATGTCTTCCCTGGATTATGATTCTAATGATTTTACAGATTGGATCAGCCGCTATTACTTCGGCCTTTGATGGATTGATTGCTAGTTTTGCTGTCTTGGCTGTTTTTTCTCCTTTAATCCTAGATGCTGGTGGAAACTCTGGTGGGCAGACAACAACGATGATTGTTCGTTCCCTAGCTCTAAACGAATTTAAAAAAGGTGATTTTAAAAAAGTGATTTGGAAGGAATTTCGTGTCGCATTAATTATCGCTGGTATTATTGGCGTTTTCGCGGTCGCTTTGACTTTTAGTGAAATGGCAATTGGCGTTGTTTCTATTGATAATTCCAGTTTCAATGAAAATCCATGGCTCGTGAGATTTCTCGTTTCGTTATTAGTGGGCTCAACATTAATGGTAACAATGATTATCTCTCGCATGATCGGCTGCTTGCTGCCATTCTTTGCTAAAAAAATACATGTTGATCCTGCGGTGATGTGTGGACCTTTTACCACCACGGTCGTTGATATTGTTTCATTATTAACCTATTTCCTAATTTGGCAGGAATTATTTTATCCTCTTATTTTTTAATAATTTTAACTTATCGATAAAACATCTTCCATTTTTCCATTCTATTTCAATTCGGAGAAAATACAGTTTGGAGTTAGCATCAAGTCATATTTAGATAACATTATCTTGTCTTTTCTTTATATTTTGTTAAAATATCAAAGCAAGTTTTTGATGAAAATGCGCGAGTGGCGGAACTGGTAGACGCGTACGTTTGAGGGGCGTATAGGGTAACCTGTGTGAGTTCGATTCTCATCCCGCGCACCAAAATCTTAAATTTTTCCCCGTTTATTGAACCAATTCGTTGACACAATAAAGGAGGGATTTTTTTATGCAATCAGCTCTGAACAATCCAATGCAATGACAAAAGAATATTGATAGAAAAATATAATGGTATAATAAATTGATAGATCTATTTGCATAAATTGAATCAGATTTAATTAATCAATATCAAAGGGGAAGGAAAAATGAAATATTATAAGGGAATAGCTATTGGATTATTAAACATTTTTCTTTTGACAGGTTGTCGATATTTCGGACCTTGTTCAAACTTGACAATTAGCGTTGAAAAAACGGTTATGACTGTCGGAGAAACACAGACACTTTTATTTACCACCAATTGCGATGATGGAATTCCTGTTGTTGATGTCTATATCAACGATACTTCTATCCTTGGCTTTGATGATGCCACTTTTACAATTGTAGCTTTAGCAACTGGCGAGACATATATCAATGCTCAGTTAGAAGATTATCCAACTTACTCCAATTCATTAACTATTACTGTGGTTCAGAACCAATAATCCTCTTTTGTCACCAATGAGAATGGTCAGGGAAAATGAACGGAAAACATTCTGTCATACAAAATAACGATAAATGTCTATAAAGGGCAAAAAATAGAAAATATTCATTCTTGATATTTGAATGGATTTTCTTTTTTTAGTTGCAACATCCATTTATTTAATTAAAATAAATATAATCAGTTAAGGAGGATTAGATATGAAAAAGTTATCCAGTATCTTCTATATGTGGTTTGGATTTGGAGCAGCGATCGCTAGTGTGTTAGCGATGTTTCTACCTTTTATCAGAGTTGATAACGCTGATAAACCAGCAACATTTTTCTTTTTCAACGGGGTCGGAGGTCTGACCTATGGAGCATGGCCTTCATTTGTGGGTTTCATGCTGATCTTAGTCGCGGGTTTAGCGTTAGGTATTATGGCTTTACCAATTGTTCAACCATCAGCAAAAATGGAGAAAATCGTATTGATTTCGGCATTTGTTAGTTTAGTGGTTGGCTTCTTTCTCGTCGCTTTCATGGGTGTGATGTACACTTGGTTAAACACTAGTGTGATCGCTCATCCAACTAGCCCAATTATCACCTATTATCTGGCTGGCTTTTACATTACTTTAATATGTGCTGGTCTCGCCGCGGTGGCCAATTTCATCGCCTTAAAATTAGACTGGTAAATTTCACTTCTTTTCGAAGAACAAAAAAATCGCACCATATGATGCGATTTTCTTTTGGCTCTTTTAGAATTTAGATTGGTCGAAACCTTTTAAGACTTTAACTAATGGATCCATGATCTTGTGGATAGTTCCATCTTCGAAAGGATTCTTTAAATGGTTCTTCTCAAGGAGTTCCACAAACGGGTATTTACCACCACACTTAGTGAATTTAACATATTTCTTCCAAGCCTTTTCGTGATTCTTGCGATCGAGAAGGAAGAATTCAAAGGCGACAACTTGCGCTAAAGTATAATCGATGTAGTAGAATGGCGTGCCAAAGATGTGAGATTGACGCATCCAATAGGTACCTTTCGCTAGTGTGGGAGTGTCATCATATTTTTTATGAGGAGTGTAGCGATTTTCGATATCTCGCCAAACCGCACATCTCTCTTCGTGAGTAGCGGTTGGATGTTCATAGACCCAATGTTGGAATTCATCCACGGAGATGCCATATGGTAAGAATTCAATGGCACCTTTCAAATGAGTAAATTGGGCTTTTTCCTTTTCGGCACCAAAGAATTTCTCAAGATAAGGCCAAGCAAAGAATTCCATACTCATCGAATGAATTTCACAGCTTTCTAAAGTTGGATTTTGATATTCGGGAATTTTAATGTTGGAACATAAATAGCCTTGGAAAGCATGTCCACATTCATGAGCGAGAGTGAAGACATCATCCGCTGTACCATTGAAATTAGCAAAGATAAAGGGGGACTTATAGAGAGGGAAGTAAGTGCAATATCCTCCAGGAGCTTTACCTTGACGAGCAACGAGATCTAATAATTCGTTATCGACCATGAAGTTGATAAATTTTTGTGATTCACTCGAAAGAGTGGTAAACATGGCTTTCGTTTGATCGACGATATAATTGACATCTCCAACTGGCACAGCATTACCCGAAGCGAATGTTAAATTATAATCATAGTATTGGGGATTCTTAATTTTTAAGCCTTTCATCTGTTGCTTATAGAGTTTTTGACAGACAGGAACGACTTCTGTCGCGATTTGTTCGCGATATTTTTTGACCATTTTGGCGTTATAGTCGATACGGCCTAAGCGGAGATAGCCGAGTTCAACGAAATTTTTAAAGCCAAGCTTTTTGGCCATCTGATCACGAAGAGTAACCAATTGGGAATAAATACCACCGATTTCTTTTTCGTGTTCGCCGAGCCACTTATCCATGGCTTGAGCTGCTTCTTGACGGGTGGCTCGATCTTTATCTTGCATGTATTTACCTAATTGAGAAAGATTAAGAACTTCGTCGCGGAAATTAATTTGCGCACCACCTAAAACAGCATCGTATTGACTGACGAGCTTATTTTCTTGCGCTAATTCAGGCATAATCTTCTCATCAAAAGCTTTTAAAGCGTTATCGTACATTTTGAAGAGGTATTTGCCATAGATCTTTTCTAGGTCTTTGCGGAAGTTGGCTTTTACCATCATCTTTTGATAAATATTAGAGTACTTTGAAAGAAGAGGAGACAATTCATCCATTCTCTCTTGGGCTTTCTTATAAGCGACATTTTTTGTATCGACACTATATTTGACATAGATGAGGCTCAGTTCAGTACCGAGTTTTTCGCCATATTTGTTCCAATGTCTCACAGCCAAAGAGGCGGTTTTTGATGATCCGCATTCTTTGAGTTCGCCAATTAACTTTTCGAGTTTATTGGTCACTCTTTTTTCGGTTGGGACAACGAAAGGATACTGACTAAATTTGATTTCAGGTGTTTTCATGATTTTCTCCTTATATACCTTATTAATATTATTAGCAGTGAAAGTTCACCGTTTCTTTATTTTAAACCACTACCGAGATTGAAAAAAGAAATTGTTTATTTCGACAATATCTCTTTAAATGATTTCTTTCTCTTTGACCTTAAAAAGGAGAAAAAGCCAACGATAGGGCAAAAAACGAATCCAATAGTTATAACCGAGCACGTCGGCATTATACATTGCCACTGTATTGCGATAGACAACATCCATCTCCAAAATATTATTCTTGGCAATGACAAATTGCTCATTATTTTCCAAAGTGGGATTTTTGCGGAACAGGTAGAATATCTCAGAACGAAGATAGGTTAATTCCTCACGCGCTTGTTTGCACTGTAATGTATCTTGCTCTTTAAAGGTGATGGGTTCGATGGCCCCTAAAGTATTAATTATTTTCTCGTCAATCTTGATATTGGCGTCTTGAAAAACGGCGATAACTTTTTTGATATTGTCATATTTTGTCATTAAAATGACATCCATCGCTTTATTATGTCGCGAGAGAATAGTGTGAAACATGCTCACCAAGATGAGATCGACAATCAAAAGAATAATCATGATACCAGCCAGTATCACGAGAATTGTCAATAAAGTGTTCAACCAGCCATCTAAATAACTAAACATAATTGTTTCCCGTAAAGAAATACTATCACAATCGCATAATATGTCAAAACTACTTCATTACTTTAATGATGTTGTCTCTTGATTGACTGTTGTTAAACAATTGTGATAGAATTTCATTCGAGGTTAATTATATGTCAAAACCAATTATTGCAATTATGTACGACTTTGATAAAACATTGTCGACCACGGACATGCAAAACTATTCTTTCATTCCCGCTCTTGGAATGACACCCGGTGAGTTCTGGGGAGCCACTACTGAATTTTCCGCCAAATCCGGAGTGGAAAGAATTCTCTCTTACATGTATATGATGGTGGCTAAAGCTAAAGAAAAGGGCATCAAACTCACGCGAGAATATCTTCAAGAATGTGGCAAAAATGTCAAATTCTATCCCGGTGTGACCAACTGGTTCAAGCGCATCAATGAATATGCCGCTTCAAAGGGTATTGTCGTCGAGCACTATCTCGTTTCTTCGGGAACAAAAGAAATCGTCGAAGGTTGTGCTATCTATGATCAATTTACCGCTGCCTATGGGTGTGAATATTTCTATAACAAAGACGGAGAACCCATCTGGCCCAAATTAACAATTAACTATACGCAAAAAACACAATTTTTCTTCCGTATCGCTAAAGGCGTCTTTGATGTCACTGATGACAACTCTGTCAACAAGAAAACACCGAGCTTAAGAATTCCTTATTCCAACATCGTCTATCTCGGTGATGGAATGACCGATATTGCGTGTATGACATTAGTCAAACACAACGGAGGACGCTCCATCGCTGTTTATCCTGAAAAAGAAAGCGATAAAGTCCGCCAGATTTATCTCGATGGAAGATGCAGTTTCATGTGCCGAGCTGATTACACCGCTGGTAGCGATCTCGATAAAGTCATGCATTTAATTATCGATTCAACTTCGATTAAAGAAGAAATTGATCGCAAAGAAAAAATTCTCGCCAATAAATAACATCACTTCAAGGTAGTTTGATACTACCTTTTTTTATCTGCCAAGCGTATGATAAAAAAGATGAGAGGAAACGATTATGTCTTATAACATTGGCGATTTAATTATTGGAGAGGTTACAAATGTAAAACCTTACGCTCTGTTCCTAACTTTTGAAAATGGTGGACAAGGATTACTTCATATTTCTGAGATTTCCAACGCCTATATTCGCGATATTGAAAAATTCGGGACTCGTGGTGACAAGATGAAAGTTAAAGTCATCGCCATTGATCCAGATAATAACTTTTTGCGGCTGTCGCTCAAACAAGTTCCCGCCGAAGAAGCCTATACTACCCATAGCAATAGTAATCGTCAAGCTCCTCAAGTCTATGAAGGAGACTTTGCTCCCTTAGAGAAAAAATTACCTCAATGGAAAGCCGAGACTCTAGAAAAAATCCAAGGAGAAAAAGAAGATGAAATTGACATTAAATAAGCAAATAAGCCCTCAAATACTTGAGAGTTATCAAAATAAAGTTACCGCTATCAATCATATGATTGATCAGAAAAGCGGCCTCGGAAATGATTATCTAGGATGGGCTGATTGGCCTCTTCATTACGATAGAGATGAATTGCAAAGAATAATCAAAGATGCGAAATATGTTCGCCACAATTTCGATATTTTAGTCGTCTGTGGTATTGGGGGAAGTTATCTCGGCGCTCGCGCCGCTTTAGAAGCTCTCAAAGGACTAAAGAGTCCTGATCCATTAGAAATTATTTTCATGGGCCAAACCTTTTCGCCTAATTATATTGCCCAAGTAATGAATTATTTGAAAGGTAAAAAATTCGCCATCAATGTCATCAGTAAGAGTGGCACCACCACTGAGACATCAATATCATTCCGTTTATTAAAAGAATTATTAGAGAGCCAAATCGGTAAGCAAGCCAGCCAAAAGGCCATTTACGCCACGACGGATAAAAGTCGCGGAGCATTAAAAACGCTCTGTGACCAAGAAGGCTATGCCACTTATGTATTACCCGATGATATCGGGGGTCGTTACAGCGTCTTTACCGCCGTCGGCTTATTCCCATTAGCGTGTGCGGGAATTGATGTTCAAGCTTTTCTCGATGGAGCTAAACAAGCTCGTCAATCTTATGATTCCGATGATTTAGCCACTAACATTTGCTATCAATACGCCGTCAGTCGTGATTATATGTATCACCATCAAAAGGCGGTGGAAATGTTTGTCACCTACGAGCCACAAATGAGTCAAATTTCAGAGTGGTTAAAGCAATTATTTGGCGAATCAGAAGGTAAAGACAAAAAGGGTCTTTTTCCTGCTAGCGCTACTTTCTCGACTGACTTGCACTCTTTAGGGCAGTTCATTCAAGATGGGACCCCTCTTCTTTTTGAGACGATTATTAATGTCGTTCATCCACAGCTCGATATTATCATTCCTCACGATGAACAGAATCTCGATGGTTTAAACTATTTAGAGGGTCAAAATCTCGCTTTCGTCAATCAAAAGGCTTTTGAGGGAACATTCAAGGCTCATGTGGAAGAAGGCCATGTCCCTTGCAATATCATCACCCTTGATTCTCTGAACGCTCAATCATTAGGACACCTTTTTTACTTCTTTATGCGAGCTTGTGCGATGTCCGCTTATCTATTAGAGATAAACCCCTTCAATCAACCTGGCGTTGAGATTTATAAGAAGAATATGTTCCACCTCTTAGGCAAAAAAGGTTATTAAACATAGTTTAAAATATAAAAAAAGTCGCCCTAAATCGGCGATTTTTTTCGTTGACTTGCTCATATATCAAGTGATATATTATTTAAGCGCATATTTCGTAACGAGGATGCTTAGCTCAGCTGGGAGAGCATCGCCTTTACACGGCGGAGGTCGGGGGTTCGAGCCCCTCAGCATCCACCAATAATATGTACCACATGGGAGGGTAGCGAAGAGGCTAAACGCGGCAGACTGTAAATCTGTTCCTTCGGGTTCGGCAGTTCGAATCTGCCCCCTCCCACCAACATTTGTTGGGGTGTAGCCAAGTGGTAAGGCAACAGACTTTGACTCTGTCATTTCGCTGGTCCGATCCCAGCCACCCCAGCCATTCACTCTCTAGCTCAGTTGGTAGAGCACTTGACTTTTAATCAAGGGGTCTGGAGTTCGAATCTCCAGAGAGTGACCATTTTGCCCAGGTGGCGGAACAGGTAGACGCACAGGACTTAAAATCCTGCGGTAGCGATACCATACCGGTTCAATTCCGGTCCCGGGCACCAAATGATAGAAATCTTCCCACATTTAAGTCATATATTTGACTTAATAGAGGAGGTTTTTTATTTTTTTGCTTATTTGCAGTGCTCAGTGATATGTCATATAATAGTTAAAAATTATTGAGGCTTTATGTTTTTAGAAATATTGATGCTTATATGCGGAGCCGGATTAGCGACCTTGGGAAGTCTATCCTTCTGGCCTGTGCATGGTTGGTACGATTTCTATATTCCTATCATTCTCTTCTTCGGTGGTTATTTTGGTGGTCTTTCTCTCCTTTGGATTATTATTTGGTTAGTGGGAACCGGTGTTGATGAGAAAAAAGAATACCATTCCATTAATAAATGGGTTCGTTGGTGGATGATTAATGGGATTGATTATATCGTCAACCACGCTTTAATTCACACCACCATTATCGATCGACGAAAAATGCCAAAGAAAGAGAGATTTCTTCTCGTTTGTAATCACGCCTCTGTCTTTGATTCATTGATTATTACTCAGAAATTTGGCTTGCGCGATATCGCCTTTATCACCAAAAAAGATAATATGCGTTTGCCATTGGCTAATAAACTGATGTGGCGATTATGCTATTTGCCCATTGATCGAGAAGATTATCTTCAATCTCTTGAAGCGATGCGGAAAGCCACTGTTCTCGCTCAAGATAACGTTACCTCGATCGGCGTTTTTCCCGAGGGAACGAGATCGAACGATGGTCACATTGCCAATTTTCATGAAGGCGTCTTCAATATCGCCATCAAAGGAAAACTTCCTATCGTCATCGTCACTTTAAAGAATACTTATGATATTCACCGTCACTTTCCCTTTCGCTTCACCCATGTCTATTTAGATGTGGTCGGAGTCATTCCTTACGAGGAATTTGAAGATATGCCCGCCAAAAAAGTTAGCGATATGGTTCATGATATTATGCTTGAGAATCTAAGCAAATAGCCATCTTAGATGGCTTTTTTATTGCAAGACTTATTATCTATGCTATATTTATTTCTATGAACGCAAAAGAAATACTAACTATCGCGATGGGTCCTGAGGCCCATATCGTCGCACCCTTAACTGGCGGGATGATGAATGAGTCTTATATCGTACAAAAAGGCCACCAAAGTTATGTCCTTTACATTTCCACTAAACAAGCCAATGAAATGGTCGATCGTGTGAGAGAAAAGAAAGATCAACAGATATTTTATGATTTAGGCATCACAAGTAAAAATGTCTATTTTGATGTTGAGCACGGCATCAAGATCAACGAATTTATTGAAGGAACATCGATTGATCATGTCGAAGAATTTGATTATCAAAAAATTGCTACCTTAATGCACACTCTTCACGATTCTAAACGTTTATGTGAAGTGGATTATTTACCATTTAAGAGATTTGAAGGCTATGAAAAAGAGGCTCAATCTTTCATTAGCCATCAAGATGAGGAATATTTAAAGATTCGCAACGCTTTGTTTGCCGAAAGAAGTTTCCTTGAAGGGCAAAAGAAAGTTATCTGCCACAATGATGCGCAAAGAAGCAACATCGTTGTCACGCCCACAGGAAATTATTATTTTATCGACTTCGAATTCGTCGGGAATAACGATCCAATCTATGATATCGCCGCTTTCGGCAATAACCTTGTCTCGCAAGGCTACGCTTTATTGAAAGCCTATTTTAAAGATCTAACAACGGAAGAGGAAGAGCGTTTTTATCTTTGGAGAATGTATATTTCTCTTCAGTGGTATGAAGTGGCTATCGTCAAACATTATCGCGGAGAAGGCGCTATTCACAATTTTAACTTTTTAGATGTCGCCACTCATTTTCTTAATAATGCCAGAGAAGCCTATCAAGGTTATCTCGCTCTTCACAAGTAAATATTTTATTTCTCGGTCACACAAATCAAGAGATTTGCTATACTGATAGATGTATGGTTAATGAAAACGACCTTCTCGAACCACGAAAAGTATTTCTTGCGACATTACAAGAGGAACATCACAAAAACGCCAGTGCTTTTTTTGATGAACTAACCAAGAAATCGCAAATAGATGTCGCCGCTAATGCTGCGACCATGTCACTTTTAAATAAATATAATGCCGATGCTCAAAAAGTTCGCAACCTCATTCATAAGAAGAAGGCGCAACGGGGATGGCTCATCGCTCTTTTGGTGATATCTATTTTGGCGACCATTATTTTTGCCTATCTCATCTTTTCCGAATTTAATAATGATTATCTCGCTCTTTTTATATCTCTCCTTGTCGTCTTTCCCATTTTATTTGTCTTAAGCATTATTCTCATCGCTAAAAAAATTAATCCCGTTATTAAAAATAATGCCACTATCTTGGGGCGTTTGGAAAACGAAATCAAAAATCAAAAAGCCATCGGCATGACCCAGATGGCGCCTTTGAACGCCCTCTACGACTGGAATATGCACACTAAATTAGTCCACCAAACAATTCCTCTTTTTGAAATGGATGACAATTTCAATATTGAACGATTCCAATATCTCGTTGATAAGTTTGGCTTCGGTAATGACGACGATACAAAGCATTCCACCATCTTTGTGCAAAGTGGCGCTATTCTCGGCAATCCTTTTGTCATTGAAACAGCGCGAGTGGAACAGATGGGAACTTGTCAATATAGTGGATCTATCACTATTACTTATACGGTACGAGTCCCGAATGGTTCAGGTGGCTATTCCACGCAAACTCGCAGTCAAACTTTAACCGCGACGGTTACAAAACCAAAACCTTATTACCACTATGAAAAATGGCTTCATTATGGATGCGAAGCCGCTCCTCATCTTTCCTTTTCTCGCGAACCAGTTGGAGCGGATAAAATGAGCGAGAAAGATTTTGAAAAATTTGTGAAAGCAAAGGATGAAGCTCTCAACAAAATGAGCCAAAAGCACATCAAAAGTGGCTTTACTCCTCTAGCTAATTCTGAATTTGAAGCTTTGTTTAATGCGATGAACCGTAATAACGAGATGGAATTTCGTCTTTTGTTTACTCCATTAGCACAGAAAAACTTCATGGATTTGTTGCGGGAAAAAGAACCTTATGGTGATGACTTTACTTTCATCAAAAGAAAGATGCTCAATTCCGTCAGCACCCTTCATAGCCAGGCCGTTGATTATGAGTGTGACCCTCGTTCTTTCATTGATTATAGCTATGAAAATGCTCGTCGCCATTTCCTCAATTTTAATGATACTTATTTTCAAAGTTTCTTTTTTGATATTGCCCCGATTATCAGCATTCCTCTTTATCAGCAATATCCCACTGATGAATATATATTCAAAAAGAAATGGGATGGCAATATTACTTCCTATGAATCCGAATGTATGGCTAATGCCTTTGGCGATAATTATTTCGCCCATCAAGAAGCTGTTACTCCTTCCATTCTTAAGAGTCAATTTGTCAAGGAAGAAGGAAGCGCGGATCGCGTCAATATTCATGCCTATGCTTATCGCACCGAAGAAAGAATTGATTATGTTCGGGTATTAGGCAATGATGGCTCTTGGCACACTGTTCCCGTTCATTGGTTGGAATATCTTCCTGTCTACGCTAAATCACAAATCGAAATTCAAAAACAAAAATCATCACGTCAACAATTTAACGACTTACAAAATAGCGATCAATTTAAACAATTCCAAAGTGATCATACATTTGATGGAAAAGTTATCTATCAAAGAAATCTTTTCTCTTTCTGCCCCAAAAGCGAAGAAGAAGATTATGACCCTCAAACATTATGCAACATTTTTAAAGATGAAAATGATACAGTAGAAAACAAAGAAACAGAGAAGGAGAATTAAGAGATATGAGCACTGGTATTTATCGCTGTCCCTCTTGTGGGACAAGCATTGAGTTTGGACAAAATCAAACTTCCCTCGTCTGCCCCGCTTGTGGCAATGTCATCACTAATGATGGAGCCACTCTCGTCGTCAATGAAAGAATTCCCGCCACTATCACGAAAGGTGAAAAGGGTTTAGGGGTATTCTTGTGGTTCTTATTAATTATTCCAGGCGCTATTTTTGCATCAAAGAAAAAAGCGGCTGCTCGTTACTATGGCAATATGCAGCA
>JBAYZW010000005.1:0-21994 GCA_041672305.1 Bacilli bacterium | reverse complement strand
TCTTTCTGCGGCGATTATCGCGATTATCGCTATTATGTCTTTTGTCCCATATGTGGGTTATATTACTGTAGGTATCATTTCCATATGTACCATTCATATTGTCGTTTTGGTCTGCGCTCTTTTATTCGGATGGAAGCAAGGGCTTGTGGCTGGAATTGCTTTTGGCTTATTTAGTTTATTAAAAGCCTTAACCATGCCAGCTAGTGCAGGCGATTTTGCCTTTATTAATCCTCTTATTTCTGTTTTACCGCGCGCTATTTTTGGACTAGTAGCGGGACTATTATTCTCTTTGATTAAAAAGATTCCTCCCGTTTCATGGCGAGCTGTTTTATATGTTGTTGCCTCTGTTATATTGACGATTCTTCATACTGTACTCGTCGTCTTTATGCTGTGGTGTTTTAGCTATAGCAGCTTCTTTGCAACTTTAGGAATTATTTTTGTTCTTAATGCTCCTATTGAATTTATAGCTGCTGGCGTTTTAGTTCCGATGATTGCTTGGCCATTATCAAAAGCTTTCCCTCAATATAATCCCTATTATAGGAAAGCCTCGAAAACTATTTAATAATTTGGATTAAAAAGGAGTAATAATTATGCAAAAACCATCTATTTTAAAAAAATTAAGTCAAAATTATGAAAAAGACCTCATCGTCAATCTTCGTCAATTTGTGGCGATTAATTCTGTTTACGATGAAAAGACTATCAGCGAACAAGATCCTTTTGGTAAGGGTGTGAGTCAAGCTCTTAACTTCATCGAAAAACTTGCTATTAGCGATGGTTTTAAAGTCACAAATTATAATAATAAAGTTGTGGAAATTATCGCGGGTGAAGGCGAAAAAAACATTACTATTATGGCTCATGCTGATGTTGTTCCCGCTGGAAGCGGATGGAATCAGGACCCTTTTAGTGTCACTGAGCATAAAGATGTATTATGCGGTCGTGGTGTCGCAGACGATAAGGGTCCATTGATATCAGCTTATTACGCTTTAAAATTGTTATGTGATAATCATTTACTTGGCAACTATCAAGTTCGCTTTCTTGTCGGTGGCAATGAAGAGAGAGGATCACTGGGCATGATTCATTATTTTGAGGAACTTAAAAAGCCTCAGCCAACCTATGGTTTTTCGCCTGATTCTGATTATCCTTTGATATACGGAGAAAAAGGTATAATCAATTTTGAGGTTAAAAAAGATTTTGATATCAATGGTGTTCATTCCATTAAGGGAGGCGTCGCGAGCAATTCCGTAATTGAGCGATGCGTTGTCAGGATGAGGGAGAATCAATTCTTTCTTAAGAAATTAAAAGAACAAAATATTAATTTTGAAGTGCAAATACTAGACGAAGGAATGGAAGTTGTCTTCATTGGTAAGGCCGCTCATGGTTCCACTCCAGAATTAGGTCTGAACGCTGGGATGATTGCCATCAAACAATTAGGTGATTTTTTACAAGATTCTAATTTGCAACAAATTGCTAATAATTATACTGATGTCGAAGGACGAGGATTAAATATTGACTCTCAGAGTTCAACGATGGGACATAATAGTTTAAATGTTGGCTTAATGAGTTACGAAGAGCATCACTTTTCAATGGTGGTAAATTTTCGTTATGTCAATGGTTTGGAACCTCATTATCTAATTGATGAAATTAAAGAAGGTGCTCAACCATTTGAAATTAAGGTTTTAGCCCATTCACCTCTTCTTTTTTATCCATTAGATTCTGTCCTGGTTTCCACTCTTTTATCTTGTTATCAAGAGGAAACTGGTGATTTTCAAAGCCAACCACTCACGACAGGTGGGGGCACATACGCTAAAGAGGCCGATAATGTCGTTGCCTTTGGTATGCAGTTTCCTGGTTGGGATTCTAGGATGCACTCTCCAAGTGAATCTGTTAAAAAATCGGATTTATTTCTCAGCATCGCTATCTATGCTCGCGCTATAATGGAATTAGGAAAAAAGATTGATGAGAACTAAATTTAAAGCTTGGACTAAACCTTATATTGATGAGCATCCAGAAGTGATGGCCTCCGATGAATTTTTAAAAGCGCTTACCGAATCATATTTTTTAGAAATTGGGTCAGGAAAAGGTAAATTTATCTGTGATATGGCTCTTGCTTATCCTCGCCATTTTTTTGTTGGTGTGGAACGAAATGTTACTTGTGCAGGAATTGCTGCTAAGAAAATTGTGGAAGGGGAAATTTCCAACGCTAAATTAGTATTAGCTAATGCTGATGAAGTCTTACTTAAAATCAGAGATCAATCAATTGAAACCATTTTTTTGAACTTTTCTGATCCGTGGCCTAAAAAGCGTCACCACAAAAGACGATTAACAGCCCTCCCTTATCTTCATCAATATAATCGAATACTTGTTCGTGGTGGTCGATTAATTATTAAGACAGATAATGATGATTTATATGCTTATAGTTTAGAGACACTCATTCAATCGCCCCTTAAGATTATTGAGGATTCTTATGATTATGATGGAAGAGCAGAATTTGATAGTATGACTGAGTACGAGCTAGCTTTTCGTGAGAAAGGGCAGAAGATTCATCGAATCGTGGCGGAAAAAAATGATTGATCAATATTGTCTTTATTATTCTTATAAATCAATTGGTGATGTTCTCTTGGTTGATTTTAGCCATGATCAATCAATGAGCAAAACCCGACGTTTTCAAGATGTTGAGGTAATATATCATGATGAGCAAATCATTGGCTATAATATTTTTAACTTAAGCAAAATTATTAAAATTAAGACAAAAGGTCTGATTTTTTTGCCTTCACATCTATTCATAGATGTCGTCAATTCGATTTTATCCAATGCGCAGTTGCCTCTTTTGAATTATCGCTTTTCTTCTGGCTATTTAATTGGACAGATTAAAAATATACAATTTAAAGGTGATGCTTTTTTTATCGATGTTGATATAAATAATAGAATAGTAACGGCTCGTCTTCCAAAAGAGACAGTTTCTCTTCATGATAAAGTTGTTGTCGCTCTTATTGATACATCGTTAAATAATGGACAGATTATTCGTTTACAAAAAAATCATTTCGGAATAGCAAATTGCCATATTTGCACTTATGCAGAACTCAATCTTTCTGAGAGCAATGAAATTTATATTGCGGATGAAGATGGAATAATTGGTGATGACTTTTTTCAGATAGGAGAAGAAGAAAATGAAAGAAATTGAATTAAAAAAGACGGGTAAAATTTCCCGTCTTACTAATCGTACTTTTCAATTCGAAAAGTCGTTGGGGGAAGGCCTTTATTCGGCGAATTATTTTTTGAAGAGTCGCAAGATTGTCGCTGAAAATGTACCTGGTCATATCGTGACGATGCAGTGGTTTCAGCGAAGAGATGATTCGATGGTGTGCGGTATTGATGAAGTGATTTCCTTAATTCATACCTTTGCTGTTCATCCAGAGGAGTTTAAGATTCTCGCTTTAAATGATGGTGATATTATCCAAAATATGGAACCAGTCCTTAAAGTGACGGGAAAATATGAGAATTTTGGCTTTTTAGAATCGGTTATTGATGGGATTTTAGCTCGTCGAAGTAGCGTGGCCACTAATGTCCGTGAAGTTTTACGTGTGGCGGGAGATATTCCTGTCTTTTCCATGGCGGATCGCCAAGACGATTATCGCACTCAAATTGGTGATGGTTATGCAACCTTTGTAGCGGGAATCAATAAAGTTTCCACTGATGCTCAAGGTTTATGGTGGGGTGGCAAAGGGATGGGAACAATGCCTCACGCCCTCATTGAAATATGTGGTGGCGATGTCTGTCGAGCTGCTGATATTTATCGCCAATCCTATCCTCATGAGAAAGTAACGGCCCTGATTGATTATCATAATAATGTGATTAGAGACTCACTTATTTTAGCTCGTCATTTAAAAACCAATTTGGGCGGTGTGAGAATCGACACTTCTAAGTCTCTAATCGATCATTATTTTGACGATAAAGATACATCCTCTTTTGACCCTCATGGTGTTTGTAAGGAATTGGTCTTTGCTTTGCGTGAAGCACTTGATAAAGAGGGATTTAACTATGTTAAGATTATTGTTTCTTCCTCTTTTACTGCCGAGAAAATTAAACTTTGGAATAAATTAAAAGTTCCCGTCAGCATGTATGGTGTGGGAACTTATTTTGTCAATAATATGACTTGTGGTTTTACTGGTGATCTTGTGGAATTAGATGGTCAGGAAGAAGCTAAGGAAGGACGAGCTAATTACGTTAATTCGCGTTTAAAAGAAGTTAAATATCCTATCTATTGATTAAAATGAATAAGAAAAAACCATCCGACTTAAATTCGGATGGTTGTTTTTTTAGAGTTTGCGATTATAGTATTCAACGATTTGTGATTCAACGATGTCTTGTGGTAATTCCTTGCGTTCCACTTCGCGGATTAATTTACCCGACAACTTTTCGCTATCGACTTCAACCCAACCGACCTTGGTTGCAAGAGATTCAAGAGATTCTTTGACAACTTTTAAATCTTTACTATTTTCTCTAATGGCAATAACATCGCCGATAGAACAGAGGTAGCTTGGAATATCAACTTTCTTGCCATTGACTTCGACATGTCCGTGATTAACGAGTTGGCGCGCGCCACGACGAGTGCGAGCGAACCCCATCCGGAAGACGAGATTATCAAGACGAGACTCTAAGAGTTTCATAAAGGCATATCCGGTAACTTCATTACTGCGTAACGCAATCATGAAGAGACGACGGAATTGTCTTTCATTGACATCATACATCTGTCTTAATTTTTGCTTTTCAACTAATTGCTTGCCATATTCTGATGGTTTTCTTTTGCGATCGTTTCCGTGCTGGCCTGGGCCATAAGGACGTTTCGCGAGTTCTTTACCCGTTTCAAGCGTTGAAAAACCTAAACGACGTGATCTTTTCCAATTTGATCCAGTATATCTCATGATATATTTCCTTCCTTTCCTTATTTTTTTGCAAAATAATGAATAGGTATGAATTCCACACTTCGGGTGTCACAACTTTTCACCATTGAGCTTAGGTTACTTTTAAGGTGTTGGACATCAGACAAGCTGTATTCACATGCTGCATTATATGCAGTTAATAATATATAGAATTATTCATGACTCGTCAATAATTATTTTTCGAACTATTATATAGGTCTATCCATAGGATAGAATATGAAATCCTTCTCTAATTGAATGAGCAATCATTTAGGGAAAAGATTTTTTTTATTGAAAAGGTTTTATATTATCGAGAAAAACCTATAAAATATGAATGATGTATCAACTCTTACATTTTTAAATGTAGAAATTAGGAGCGAAAGGAGATAAATATGACAAGTTTTGTTCTTATCGACGCCAATCAAATCGGCATTATTCTTATTTGTGTTGGCGCAGGAATTTTACTTGCGCTTGGCATCTATCTTCTCTATCATTTTATTTTTTCGCGGAACGCTATTCGCCGCCAAGTTAAAGAATTGGAGAGAAAATATTCTTATCTTGATGCTCTTTTGATTGGTCAAGATTCGCAATATATTCATCGTTTAGAAATTATTTCTCGCACTAACTTATTATATGTTGAGAAATATAATGATTTTTCTCAGCGATTCAAAGCTGTCTTTGAAGGCGAAGATAAGTTTGCGGAGTCAATGATTAAGCAACTGAAGGCCCTCATCGCTAATAATCAATTTCAAAATATCAAGAATGTCATTTTAGATACCAAGAAAGCGGTGGCTTCTTTTGAACAGAATGTCAACCAGCTCGATAATGATTTGTTTGAGGTTATTAAACCTGAGGAAGAATCTCGTCATCTCGTCTTGAAATTAAAGGAAGATTATCGTCGTGTTAAGCAAATTTTTTATGCTAACTCGAATGATTTAGAACTCGTTACTTCTTCTTTTACTAAGGTGTTTGATAAGCTTGATACTTCTTTCTCTCAATTTGAAAATCATATTGAAGGGGCGGAATACGAAGAGGCTAACGCTCTTATTCCGATTATTGGTAAAGTCATCAAAGCTCTTGATTCTGCTTTGAGTCAATTACCTAATTTGTGTATTCTCACTCAATCCATTGTCCCCGATCGAATTGCCGCTATTACAAAGGAATATAGCGAAGTAGAAAGCCGCGGTGTCCCTCTATTTAATTTAGCCTTTAAACATCGCGTTGATGTTTGGAATATTACCATTGATTCAATTCGCAAAAAATTAGTGAATCTTGAAACAGCGGGGGTGATGGAATCTCTTGATCAAATTCAAAAAGAAATTGAAGAGACACACGATCTTTTAATGGAGGAGACAAATGATAAAGAAGATTTCAATAAATCTTGTGATGCTCTCTATGCCAAAGTTATCGAACTAGAGAAAGTGTTTTTAAAGATTTGCTCTATTTTACCTGAAGTGAATAATATCTATGTTATCTCGGATGAGCAAAAAGAGCAGATTGATATCTTAAAAGAAAATATGAATAAATTGGGTAATTCAAAACGCAATCTTGATAATTTCATTCATTCTTCGACGAAGCAACCCTATAGCGTTTTAAAGCGGAAACTCGACGAATTGACTAGTGATTATGATTCAGCGAATGCGGAAGTGCTAGATTTTAAGACTTATCTCGATTCTTTAAAATATTCAAGCGAAGAAGCTTATACGATGGTTTTTGCCTATTACTATCACTGTAAACAAGTGGAGAGTATGCTACGCAATCTCGATATTCCTGATTTTTCTCATAAATATAAAGAGCAGATTGAAAATTGCTATTCTCTTTTAAACGACATTGATGTTGCTTTAAAAGTTAAACCTATTGATGTCGCTTCAATCAACGAAAAGGTTGATACCTTGAAAAATGTCGCGAACGCTTTCTTTGATGACGCCGAAAATAAGTGCCGTGAAGCACAATTAGCGGAAAGCGCTATTGTCTATGCTAATCGTGACCGCAATCATCAAAAAGATGTTCAC
Organism: Bacilli bacterium; assembly: GCA_041672305.1. GTDB lineage: Bacteria > Bacillota_I > Bacilli_A > RFN20 > CAG-826 > JAAYDH01. Next base: position 15,063 of record JBAYZW010000005.1, on the reverse strand, counting down.
CAACAACTCAACGTTTTAGAGAAATCATTTTATGATGGCGAATTTTTAAAAGTTTATCATGATGCTAGTGCTATCTACCGCCGTATGCATGTTGAGGAACAATCGGATGCTCGAAAATAAAATAATTTATTTAGATAATGCTGCTAACACTTTAATTAATCCCGAAATATTAGACTCCTATCAAAAAGTTGCTACTCAATATATTGCTAATCCCAGCAGCATTCATTTTGAAGGGCAAAAAGCCCTTCGTCTTTTGTCGCAAGCACGCGAACAAATTTTAACCTGCTTTAATTTAAAGGATCATGAGATGATTTTTACTAGTGGAGCGACAGAAGCCAATAATTTAGCGATTAAAGGTGTTGCCCTTCAATATCAAAATCGTGGCAAGCATTTAATTACTTCTTTAGGCGAACATCCTTCGGTTTTGGAGACGATGAAACAATTAGAAGAGAAATTTGGCTTTCGCGTGACTTATTTATCGCTTAATAAAGAAGGGATCATTCGTCTTGAAGATCTTAAGGCCGCTCTTGACGATGAAACAATTTTAGTTTCTTTAATGGCGGTTAATAACGAGGCGGGAGCAATTAATCCTCTTCATGATATTGCTCAGATTTTAAGAAATTATCCGAAAGTCTTTTTTCATGTCGATGCCGTTCAAGGTGTTGGAAAGATGAATATCAATTATGATGAGATTGATCTTATCTCGTTTGCGGGTCACAAGATTCATGCTTTAAATAGTTGTGGTGGTCTTCTCAAGCGAAAGAAAATTGAATTATGCCCTCTTAATTGCGGTGGTGGTCAAGAGAACAATTATCGCTCTGGCACCAATGATGTAGCGATGGCGGTCTCTTTGAGCAAAGCGGTCCGCTTAGCTCTATCTGATATTTCTTCTAAAATTAGTTATATCACTCCATTAAATAGGCAAATCAGGGATTATTTGATAGAAAATAGTAATTTATATGAAATAAATTCGCCTTCCGATGCCAGCCCTTATATCATTAATTTTTCCTTAAAAAATCGCAAAGCTAGCGTCGTTGTTGAAGCTCTTTCAAACCATCATATTATGGTTTCATCAACCTCAGCTTGTTCAGCGCGAAAAGAAATTGGCAGTCATGTTGTGATGGCGATGGGTAAAGAAGAACAGCTATATATGAATACTGTTCGTGTCTCTCTTGATGAGCACAATACAAAAGAGGAAATAAGTCTATTTATTTCTTCTCTAGATGAAATAGTAAGAGGAATAAAACAATGACCACCTATGATCACATTATGGTTCGCTTTGGTGAGCTATCCACAAAAGGAAAAAACAAAAAAGATTTCATTCGCGTTCTCGCTGATAATATTCGCCATGCTTTAAAATCTTTTGAAGCTTTAGAAATCATTGTTAAATACGATCATATCTATATCGCTTTACATGGAATTGACTATCTCCCTATCATGGAAAGACTTCAAGAAATCAGTGGTATCTATTCGCTATCTCTCGTCTATAAGTGCTCTCGTGATATTGATATTATTGCCCAATCCAGTTTGGAATTGATTAAAGAAGAAGAGGGCCACACCTTTAAAATTAAATGTCGAAGAAGTGATAAGCGTTATCCTCTTATCTCTGATGAAATAACACGAAAAGTGGCGGGTTATATCCTCGGAAACACTTCTTTAAAAGTTGATATTCATCATCCCGATATTACTCTGTCCATTGAGGTGAGAGATGAGGCTTCTTACCTTTATTGTCATACTTTTCTCGGCACAGGTGGTTATCCTCTCGGTGTGGGAGGTAAGACAATGCATATGCTTTCTGGAGGCATTGATTCTCCAGTTGCCGCTTATCTGATGATGAAACGTGGAGTTACCATTGAGTGCATTCATTTCGCCTCTCCTCCGTACACCCAAGCTGGGGTTATTTATAAACTTGAAGATTTACTGTCATCGTTAAATAAATATCAGCCGCGTATTCGTCTTCACATCATCCCTTTCACCAAAATTCAGGAAACTATTTATGATCAAGCTGATGAAAGCTATTGTATTACTATTATGCGAAGAATGATGTTTCGCTTAGCTGATCGCTTGGCGCGTCGAAGAAAGTGCCCTGTCATTTCTAGTGGTGAATCGGTTGGACAAGTTGCTAGTCAAACTCTTCAATCGATGAATGTTATTAACGCCGTGACTAATCTTCCTATTATTCGACCATGCGCTACCATGGATAAAACAGAGATCATCATTCTCGCTAAAAAAATTGGAACTTATGAAATTTCGATTCGCCCATTTGAAGATTGTTGCACAATTTTCACACCTCATGCTCCAAAGACTTCTCCTCATCTTGATGAAGTATTGAAATATGAAGCCAAATTCGATTATGAGAGTATGATTAATGAGGCCTTAGCAAATGTCGAAGTTAAAATCATCACTTGCGAAACAGAAAATAAGAATTTACTCTAATAAAAAAATCCCGCTTATAGCGAGATTTTTTATTCATCAATGAATTATTTATTTAAGATTTTTTTGAGCTTCTTTGACTAAACCTGAAAAAGCTTTGGGATCATTAATTGCTAACTCAGCGAGCATTTTGCGGTTTACATTGATGTTTGCCGCTTTCAAGCCAAACATAAATTTGCTATAAGAAATATCGTTCATTCGGCAGGCGGCGTTAATACGTCGAATCCATAATTTGCGATAATCTCTTTTGATTAAACGACGAGAAATATACGCATAGCGTAAACTATGCATAACTTGTTCTTTTGCAGTCTTGAAGAGAGCATGTTTACTTCCGAAGTAACCAGACGCTCTTTTTAAAACTTTTTTGCGACGGGCATGTGTGACAGTGCCACCTTTTACTCTTGCCATAACTAGTTACCTCCTATTTAATAATGAGAAATTTAATTCTCTTGTAATCGGTCTTGTGAACAAGACCGTACTTCATTAAATGTCTCTTTTGTTTAGTTGTTTTGTGTGGGGCTAGGTGTGATCGATAAGCATGACCTCTGATAATTTTACCAGTGCCAGTAATTTTGATTCTCTTCATGAGAGCTCTTTTGCTTTTCATTTTTGGCATAATAAGTTTCCTCCTACTTTTTCTTTGCCGCTAAGATGGCCGTCAACCATCTCCCTTCCATAACGGCGGGTTTTTCAATGACTGCGTAGTCACTAACTAATTGAATGAATTTATCTAAAGCTTCTCTTCCGACATCGATATGGGCCATTTGACGACCTCTAAATCGTACGCCGACTTTAACTTTATTCCCTTCAGTAAGGAATTTAATCGCGCCACGAACTTTTGTTTCCATGTCGTGGAGTCCAATCTGTGGAGTTAATTGTACTTCTTTTGTCTCAACCACATGTTGATTTTTCTTAGCTTCTTTAGCTTTCTTTTGTTGCTCAAAACGCCATTTGCTATAGTTGATAATTTTACACACTGGTGGTTTCGCTTGAGGAGCGACACAAAGTAGATCTAGTTCATATTCGTTAGCTTTTAATTGAGCTTCACGAGAAGACATAGTTCCTAATTGCTCACCTTGTGGTCCGATTAACAAAACTTCTGGAAAACGAACGCGTTCGTTAACCATATCTTTGGGTTGATTATTGGGCTTTTTGCCGATGTACATTCTTCTTGGGTAGATAAATATCATCTCCTTTTTCGATCAAAAAACGGATGCATGACACACCCGTTAACATTTCTAGCCCTAGAATGTAGCGTTAGCCAATCAACAATTGTCAATCTGGCGAGAAGCGGGTGCTCTGCTTTCTACGATTTTTTGCAATAGAATAGTATCATTATTTGACCAATAATGTCAACAAATAAAAAAGAGATACTCAGTATCTCTTATTTTTAGTTAATTAATCCGCTAATGAACCCATTGGATCCCAAGGCTTCAAAACGATGGGTTCTCTATCATAAGCGAGATTTTCTTCTCTACTTAAATATTTACGATCGATAACGGCTTGATAGACAAATTGATCAAACCAAGTATCGCTCATAATATAGTAACCAGATTCACCGTTCGTGGTTCCCCAAGAATTTTGGATTTTCCATTTTGTTGGTTTATCTTTAATAAGATTAACACCAGTGATAACCATAGCGTGGTTCATCGCGCTAGCGCGATAAGTCAAGGAATCACCCTTATTCATTGTGTAATTGAAACTAAAAGGAGTTTGATAATCAAAACTTTGATCATCCCAAATGCCTTTTTCTCTATCTCGATAATAAGCGACATCACTTCCAAACCATACTAGTTCACCATTTTTCAAAGTTTCGATAATCAATTCTTTAATGCGCGTCATTGGAAGATTTAAATGTCTAACAATTTTCCCTTCAACGACATTGCCAAGATATTGAATAGTGAAAGAACGATAGAAGGGCTTATCTTTAGTGGGAGCGTTGATTAAACTGACGTAATTATCAAGAGCATCGCCAACATATTTTTCATAGAATTTCAAAGGAGTTAAATTATTGACGAGGTGATATTTATCATTGCTATCAACATATTCAAAAGCAAATTTCTCTAGAGGTTTGCCATAACTATTGAGCAAAAGAGTATAGCATTTATCAACGAATTGTTTTTGTAAGGCTCTCACTTCTAATATGCCTTTTTCCTGATAGATAAGTCGAGCTTCACTCGCAAAGCGAGAAATATTAAAGTTAATGAGAGTATTTAAACTATGAGTAGCACTAGAGATATAAGATTCATCCATTGCACTCTTAGGGACTAATCCATATTTTTTAACGAGATTAACAAACATGTCCCATTGTCCACCGTCACCGACGCCATTCTTAAGAACAAATTGTAAAGTTCGGTCATCATCCTCGCAGCCTAATAAATCAATAATTGTTTCTAAAGCATAATTAATTTTCTCTAATTTATCATATAAAGCGAGATAACTTTGCGATAATTCAAAATTAGTAATTTTACAGCGTTTAGCAATAATTTCTCTTAAGAGATTGGTTGCAGCGAAAATCCAACAGCGCCCTGAAGATTTTTGATTGGTAGCTGGCATGGTTTTATTGTCGACGCTAAAAGCAAAACGCGTTTCACTTCGATGATCGGCGCTTTTAGAAACATTTTCCAAAGGACCAGAAACTAATGCGTGACGAACAATCATGTTTTGATTATTTTTTAAGTACTTTTTATTTAATTTTGCTAAATCATTTAATGAGATGGGATTATTTTCTTTCATTTGGATACCTCGTTATTGAGCGGATTTCGCTACTTCGATGTTTTGCTTTTTCTCTTTGATTTCCTCTTCAATCAAAGTGACAAAATCATCAATAGAAACAGTTATTTGTTCATTTGAGCCAAAGCGTCGATAAGTAAGCGTGCGGTCATCTCTTTCATGATCACCTAAAACAATAGTAAAAGGAATTTTTTTGACTTGTGAATTTCGCATTCGATAGCCAAGTTTATCATTACCATCATCTAAAGAAACACGAATATGACGCGCTCTTAACAAATCATAAATCTCTTGAGCATATGCTAAATGATAAGCATTATTAACTGGCAATAAATTAACCTGCACTGGGGCTAGCCAAGCCGGGAAAGCACCACCGTAATGTTCAATTAAAATACCAATGAATCTTTCAATAGAACCTAAGCAAGCGCGATGGAGCATAATTGGACGTTTCTTTTCGCCATCGCTGTCGATATAAAAACAATCGAAACGCTCGGGTAAATTCATGTCCAATTGAATAGTGCCACATTGCCATACACGATTCATGGAATCTTTTAATTTGAAATCTAGTTTGGGACCATAAAAGGCGCCATCACCAGGATTGATTTTAAATTCTTTGCCACTTTTCTCACAAGCTTCTTTGAGAATGGCTTCGGATTTGTTCCATATTTTGATATCACCGATATAGCCTTCTTCCGGACGGGTGCTTAAGACGATGTAATAATCAAGTCCAAAGACGCTATACATCTCCTCGTAAAAATTAAGTAAAGTACTAATTTCATCAACTAATTGATCTTCGCGACAGAAGATATGAGCATCATCTTGAGTGAAAGCGCGAACGCGGAACAAACCATTTAAGGCTCCACTTGCTTCATGACGGTGAACTAAACCTAATTCAGCCATTCTAATAGGAAGGTCTTTATAGGAATGGAGAGAATTTTTATAAACGAGAATGCCTCCTGGGCAATTCATCGGCTTGATGGCAAATTCTCGGTCATCAATTTTGGTTGTATACATATTGTCTTTGTAATGTGACCAGTGACCAGAAATTTCCCATAATTCTTTGGAAAGCATAATAGGAGTCTTGACCACCACATAGTGGTATTTGAAATGTTGTTGCTTCCAGTATTCTTCGATTGCTTCGCGAAGAATCATTCCATTGGGAAGCCAAAAAGGAAAACCAGGACCGTATTCACTGAGCATAAATAAATCTAGTTGCTTGCCCAATAAACGATGATCTCTTTTCTTTCTCTCTTCAATTAAATTAAGATAGTTTTTTAAATCTTCTTCGCTCCACCAAGAAGTGCCGTAAATACGACAAAGTTGTTTATTTTTGCTATCGCCTCGCCAATAGGCTCCAGCGATACTCAATAATTTAAAATGCTTAATTTGCCCAGTTGATAAAATATGAGGGCCACGGCAAAGATCGATAAAATTACCTTGGGTAAAAATAGTGATGTCCTCATTGATATCACGAATTAATTCTAATTTATAAGGATTATCTTTAAAAACTTCTAAAGCCTGTGATTTAGTAAGTGATTGGCGAATAATTTTTTCATCTTTAGATGCTAATTCATGCATCTTCTTTTCAATTTTGATGAGATCTTGTTCGACGATAGGGCTTTTAAAATCAATATCGTAATAAAAGCCATTTTCAATCGCTGGTCCAAAGCCAAATAAGGCGTCAGGGTATAATTGTTGAATAGCCTCGGCTAGCAAGTGGCTAGTTGAGTGATTCAATACTTCCAATGATTCAGGGCTTTTTTTGTCCATTTCAACGATGGAACCATCGTGTTGTTGTACTTTCATAGTCTTTCTCCTCCACAATACAATAGTGGGCTTTTTTGTGTTTATAAATAAATAATATTTAACCTATTGAAGCATCTCAACAAGCTTCATTAAATTAGTGTGAACATCTCTTTTCATTTCGAGAGCCTTGTCAATATCAATGCTGACAATAGTGTTGTGGTGAATACCGACAACTTTGCCATGTTCGCCACGACGGAATAGTTCAATAGCCTCAGTTCCTAAACGAGCGGCCAAAATACGATCGTGAGCAACAGGAGTGCCACCTCTTTGAAGGCGACCGAGAACTTCGGTTCGAGAATCAAAGCCTGTTTTTTCTTCAATCTTCTTTGCTAATTCATTAATATCTAATAAATTTTCACTGACGATAACGATGGCGTGGCTCTTGTTTTGAGCTTTCATTTTTCTTAAGCGACGGAATAATTCTTCTTCCTTAGCTGGGTGATCAAAAGTGATGCAAGCTTCAGCGCCCTCAGCGAGAGAAGAGAAGATAGCTAAATCGCCACAATGACGACCCATCACTTCAATAATTGAACATCTTTGATGTGATCCAGAGGTGTCTTTAATTTTATCGACACATTCACAAATAGTGTTTAATGCGGTGGCGAAACCGATTGTTTCATCAGTGGAAGCCACATCATTATCAATAGTGCCAGGCAACCCGATAACGGGGAAACCTAATTTAGCCATGTCGGCTAAGCCACGATAAGTGCCATCCCCTCCAATGCCGATTAATCCATCGATTTCGAAATCTCTAAGGATGTTGACGGCTTTTTGAACGACGGCAGGTTCTTTAAATTCTGGGAGTCGAGCGGAACGAATAATCGTGCCACCACGATTCATAATATCGCTAGTAAACTCTTTGTTAATTTGTTTAATGTTGCCTTCAATAAGACCTTTAAACCCTTCATAGACGACATACATATCCAAGCCATAATATAAACCAGCTCGGATACAAGCGCGAAGAGCGGAATTCATGCCAGGAGCATCACCGCCACTTGTTAGAATTGCAATTTTTTTAACCATAGGACAATACCTCTTTGCTAATAATAGAAAACTATTATTAAGTCTATTATGCGCTAAAAGTGACCGATAAGTCTATAAATAGTTGTCATTATCTTGTAATTATTTCTCTCTTTTTTAAAGTAGGAAATCATCGTTTATCCTGAACTCTTTTTATAAATTAATAATTTATCCACAAAATGCATGGTGGATAACTGATGTGATTTGTTAATCAATAGATATCGATTTATATAAATATAAATCAATTATTTTATGCTTGTGGATAATTTTTCCCCCTTTTTTCTCCGTTCTTTTTCATATTGAAAAGGCCATTTTCTTCATGGGATAATAAGTCACAACTTGGAGGCTGATGAGATGAACATTGTAGCGAACAAAGATTTTCTAGAAGTCAAATTGGTTTCTCTCATTGCTGATTATGATATTGAAACAATCGCTAATTTATATCAACCGATTATTAGTTCCCAAGCGATGAGCTTATATTTTACATTTTGGAGTGAAGCTAAAAATCAAAAAATTACCTCCATAATCACTCATGAACAATTATTGACGCGAATGCAGATTTCTCCTGGCGATTTTGTTGAAGCGCGCAAATCTCTTGAAGCTATTGGACTAATCAAAACTTATGTGCAAAAAGAAAATAATATATGCATTTATCAATATGATGTCTATGCTCCTAAAACTCCCAAGAGCTTTTTTGATAACGCTCTTCTTTACGGCATGTTAATCAAATCCATTGGGGAAAATGACGCCAATCGTTTTATGAACATTTATCATCTTGAGGCGCCCGTTCATGAGGGGAAAGAAATAACTGCATCCTTTGTCGAAGTTTTTCATCCTGATCTCGACAATCCTGTCTTTGCCAAAGTACTGAACAACACATCTTCTTCTATCGGAAGAGCAAACGGCAAGATTGCAATGGCGTTTTCATATGAAAAATTCTTTGATTCTCTCTCACAAATTTCTCAAATTAAAGTCGATGCTTTTACCAAAAAAGACATGAAAGAATTAGAGCGTTTGGCCACTCTTTATGGTGTTGATGAAGCCACTTCTGCTAATGATGTGGCAAATGTTTACAATCCACACGCTGTTAAAGGCAAGCGCCTTGATTTCATTCAGTTGACCAAAGCTTTTCAGGATGAAACTAACTACAATTATTTATCTATAAAAAGAAATGGCACCCATCTTAATAAAGTGTCAGGTTCTTCTGATTTAGCCCATAAAATTAATCTTCTTGAGAGCATTTCTCCAAAAGATTATCTCTCTGTTTTACAAAATGGCACTCGCCCAGCAAGTTCTGACTTGCGACTGATTAATGATTTATCGCGAAATTTTCACTTAGCCAATGGTGTTATAAATGCCATCGTTGATTTTGTTTCTACTGTTAATAACAATATTCTTAGTCGCGCCTATTGTGAAAAAGTGGCTGCGTCCTTAGCTCGAGAAGGAATTTTAACGACGATTGATGCGATGAATTATCTCAAGAAGGTTACTCATCCTAGACAAAAAGAAATCGCTCCCATTGATAGCGATAAGAATAAATCACAAAAGAAAAAAGAAAAAGAGAATGATAATTTGCCCAGTTGGGAACAAATGATTGATGATCTCGATGGAGGAGGTAGTGATGGAAAAGCTTAAAGTAAATATGGTCGTTGACGAGGATCAACAGATTCTTGAACAAATGAAAACGGCTTATGAGAATTGCCCCGCTGCTATTAAATTTTTAAACGAATTAGGAGTGCCCGAGGAAGTTATCAATCATAATTTGCCAAAGATTTTTGATTTTGTTTCGGACATCAATTATTGCAAGAAATGTCCAGGCGCTAAAGCTTGTCAAAAAGATCGTCCCCTTCTTATTACCAAAATCTCTTATCATAATGGATATCTTGATCGTGAACTTTCTCCATGCCGTGAATTTCTTAAGAAAATGCTGTTTGAAAAGCAATTTCTCGTGCGCGATTTTCCCGAGAAATGGCTTGATGATGATTTGCATTCTCTCGATAAATCTGATGGTCGTCGTCAGTTGCTTGCTAAATATACCAATTTTACTAAAAATGGTGATAATGGGTGGATTTATTTGACAGGGGTTTCCAATAGTGGCCGGACTTTTGCGGCGGCGATTGTGACTGTTGATGCCGCCAAGAAAAAAATGGGTCCGATTTGCTTTCTGAATTGCTCGCAACGAACTAGAGAATTAAGTGATTTATCCTATCATGATAAGGATAAATTTCAAAGAGAATTGGATCGTTACTGCAATGTCCCTATTCTCGTTCTTGACGATTTTGGCAACGAATTTAAAAATGATTTCGTTCGCGATGCAATCATCTTTCCTATTTTGTCCATGCGCGCTAATAAAAGACTTATGACAATTATCACGAGCGATTTTACGATTAAGGACATTATTACTCTTTATTCCACTTCTAAGCCAGGACAAATTAGGGCCAAACAAATCGGCAAAATCATTAGTGATACAGCCGGGAAAGAGATTAACTTTGGCGAGCTTTCAATATATTGATAATTGCCTGTGTTTGCTTAATTAATTCAATAGAGCCGTCGTTATTTGTGATAATAAAGTCGGCTTTTCTTTTGTTTTTATAAAAAGGATTATTAAAATTATTGATTTTTTCTAACGCTAATGCGCGATTAGTATCGCGCTTTTGCATTCTTTTTAAACGCACTTCATCATCCGCATCAACAGCGATGATAACATCGAACAATTCATCCATTTTGGCTTCATAAAGAAGAGGCACTTCAACTGCGGTTAACGGATTACTCTTAATAAATTGGGCCACTATATCTTTAACGAGAGGGTGAACATAACGCTCTAATTGGCGCTTATCTTGCGGATGGTCGAAAAGATAATTTCGAAGTTTATCTTTGTCAACCTTATCGATGAAGCAGAGATTAAACATCTTCTCAATCTTTGCGATCACCTCTTCTCTTTCATATAATTCTTTGACAATTTCATCGCTTGATATCGTCATGTAACCAGCTTTGCTGAATTCGGCCAAGACGGTTGATTTTCCTGATCCTGTCAAACCAAAAAGAGCCACTGAAATAGTCGGTCCGTGTTTAATTTGACAAATGGGACAATACGTTGTTCCACGGCCGTTAACTTTTATGAAACGCATGGGATGGTGGCAGCGTGAACAATCATCGTTTTTGTGTCCATAAGCTAAGAGAGAAGATTGAAATGTTCCATCGATATTTTTGCCAGGATGGTAACTGCGAATTGTTGAACCACCAGCCATAATGGCGTCTCTTAAAATTTGCTGAGCATTATCTAAAATTTTTTTCCATTCTTTTTTAGTGATGTATCTAGCTGGAGTTAAAGGATGAATTCGGCTGGCAAATAGTACCTCATCAGCATAGATATTTCCAAGACCAGCCATCAATGTTTGGTCTAATAGGACACTTTTGATTGGAAGATTGGTTTTAGCGCAACGCTTTAAAAAGTAGTCGACATCATCAATATAAAAAGGTTCTGGCCCCAATTGCTTAATCTCTTTTTCTTCTCGCCAGTGATCTTCTGATGTCAATTTCATAAGGCCAAAACATCGCGAATCATCATAACATATTTTCATGCCGTTATTCAGATGGAAAACGACGCGAGCATAAGGGGTGTTTCGCTCTGTTTCTTTGACTTCAAAAAACTTTCCTTCCATGCGCAAATGAGAGAGAAAAACTTTTTGATGAGAAAGATGAAAGATGAGAAATTTACCGAGGCGTGTGATATCGCGAAAAGTTTCTCCGACGAGAGCTTTTTTAAATTCTTCAGGATCCCCCAAAATAGTGGTGGCACGCAAAACACCAATCTTCGTAATTGTTTTATTAATAATAATGGGTTTTAAGACTGATTTAACAGTTTCAACTTCTGGTAATTCTGGCATATTAACTCCTTATTTGGCACTATACCAATCTTTTCCAAACCCTCCATTTACTTCGAGAGGGACATCGAGTTTCATCGCCGTTTCCATGATATGTTTGATGAGAGGATAGACGACATCTTTTTCGGACTTAGGAACTTTAAAAATTAATTCATCGTGAATTTGGAGAACCATTTTTGTTTGATAGTGACCCTTTTTGAGGGCAGCATCGACGCGAATCATCGCTTCTTTGATGAGATCCGCGGCGGTCCCTTGAATGGGAGCATTCATCGCGGCTCGTTTGGCAAACTCTCGGGTTTGGTAATTGCCATCCTTTAATTCGCGAAGATATCGTCTTCTTCCTAAAAGCGTAGAAACATAGCCATCCTTTAAGGCTTGCTGAACAATCATTTGAAAGAAAGCGCCAATTTCGGGATAGGAATGATAAAAATTATTGATAATTTGTTTGGCTTCTGGAACGGAAATTCCGAGTTGCTCCGCTAACCCCCAATCAGAAATGCCATAGACGATACCGAAATTAACAGTTTTGGCTCTTCTTCTTTGCAAAGCAGTGGGCTGGCCACGGAGGTTAAAGATTTTTTTAGCCGTCGCTTCGTGAATATCCTCACCATTTTGAAATACTTCTTGTAAGCCAAGGCAATGAGATAGCGAAGCGAGAACTCGCAATTCAATCTGCGAATAATCTAAAGAAAGAAGTTCCACATTAGGATCTTTAAAATAAAAGGCCTTGCGAATCAGTTTGCCCTCTTCATCTCGAACGGAGATATTTTGAAGATTAGGATCCGAACTGGAAAGGCGACCCGTCGCCGTCGTAGCTTGATTAAATTTAGCGTGAATTTTTCCATCTGCATGAACATGCTTTTTTAAGCCTTCGGTATAAGTTGACAATAGTTTAAAATATTTGCGATATTCTAAAATTTTTTCAACAATGGGATGAAGTGATTTGATATCTTTTAATGCTTCAAAAGAAGTTGACATTTTACGGTTGGCTTTTAAGCCGAGCTTATTGTAAAGAATGTCTCCGACTTGTTTAGGAGAAGAAAGATTAAATTCCTCACCCGCCATCTCATAGATCTCTTGAGCTAAAGTATCGGCTTTTTTATGATAAACTTTTCCGAATGAATCAAGTTTTTTAACATCGAGAGGAAAGCCCTCAATTTCCATCTCAGCGAGAGTGTCGACAAGAGGAATTTCCAGTTGACAATAAAGGGTTTCGGCTGATATTTTTTGAAGTTCTTGATGGACTCTTTTATATAAAAAATGAGAGAAATATGCTATTTTTGCGGTTTTTTGGGGATTGCCAGTGCTTAGCAATGACATTTGTTCTTCATCATCACCGAGATCGATGCCAAAAAGATTCATTACGATATCAGGATTATTCTTCAACGAACTATCCAAAAGATAAGCGGCAATTAATAAATCAAAGAAAAGACCATTAATTGCAATGTTAAATCGCGAGAGACTAACACGGATTGCTTTATAGTCATAGCAATATTTACGGATGCGAGGATTCTTTAAAATGTCGAGTGTGGTTTGATCTTTTAAAACATCCTCCATTTTCATATAAAAATGATGATCATCAATCTCAAGGCCGAGTCCTAAAATATCGCAATTAGTGTAATCGTCATTTTGATAATCAAGAGCGATACCAATTTCTTGGGGCAGAGGATTAACATCTAGCGAAGAAATAGTGTTCACTTCAATAGTAGCGGCTTCTTGATCAATCTTTTTCCACTTTTGTGAAACTTTGTTAATTAATTGTTTGAAACCATATTTTTGGCAGAAATTATTGAGGGAAGTAAAATCGTATCCGTGATAGAACAAATCGGAAATGGAAAAAGAAAGAGGGACATCGGTGCGAATGATGGCCATATCACGAGAGATGGTGCCGAGATTTTGATTAGCAATAATCGCATCGCCAATCTTGCCTTTAATTTGATGGGCATTTTTGATAATTTCATCAAAAGATCCATATTCGTGAATGAGTTTAACCGCTGTTTTTTCTCCAACTCCTGGTATGCCTGGCAGATTATCACTAGCGTCACCTCGCAAACCTTTATAATCAATGATTTGCCGTGGTTTAAAACCATAGGTTTCCTCCACTAGTTGGGGTGTCATTATTAAAACATCGGATAGACCTTTTCTTAAAATGTGAACGGTTGTCTTTTCACTGACCAATTGAAGGAAGTCGCGATCAGAAGTAAAAAGATGAACTTCGTAATCTTGCTGCTCCGCTAATTTTGCGACGGTTCCAGCGATATCATCGCCCTCAAAACCATCTTCTTCAAATTGAAAGATGCCAATCGCATGAAGAAATTCACGAGCGATAGGAAATTGTTTAACAAGATCTTCTGGGGCTGGTTTGCGATTAGTTTTATAAAACTGACATGTCTCATGACGGAAAGTGGGTTTTCCCGTATCAAAAGCGACAAAGATACTATCGCCTTCTTTGAGACTGGTGATGATTTTATTGAGCATATTAGAAAAAGCAAAAATGGCGTTCGTTGGAATTCCATCCTGATTTCTCATTACTTCAACGCCAGGATAAGCTGTTGCATAATAAGCTCGAAAAAGAAGAGAATTACCATCAATAATTGTTAATTTATTCATTTACTAAGCCTCCAATAATTCAATGTTTTTAGCGAGAAAATTTTTTTCTCCATCGCGGATTTCCACTCGTCCTTCAATGACGAGAATATTGTTTTTTTCAAGAAGAGAATTTTTATCTTCAAAAAGAGAAGGAAAAACAGTTATTTCTACATCACCTGATTGATCAAACATTTTAATGAACGCCATCGAAGAACCTTTTTTGGTTTTGATGACTTTCTTGGATTTGACGATGCCGACAATGGTAGCTGCTTCACGATTTTGAAGAAGATTAATGGGCGTGGCTTTTTTGGCACGGATAAGATCTTTTTTATATTCGAGAATATTATCGCTTAGCATAAGGCCGATAGTTTCATATTCTAAGTTGAGATTTTCGAGGGGGTCGTCATATTCTTTAATCATCTCAGGAGGGGTGATGGAAGAGATGCCAATTGATATCTGTCCTTTATCATCGCGGACTAATTCGGCGTATTGGAGAGCGGTTTTGATGGTGGCTCGCATCGAATTGCGGGAAGAATAAAGGGAATCAAGGGCTCCGGAATTGATGAGCCTAGTGATTTGCGTTTCGGTCATTTTGAAGCTA
>JBAYZW010000004.1:0-24592 GCA_041672305.1 Bacilli bacterium | reverse complement strand
GATCAGTCATCATAATTAATCGATATCCTCCTTTTTACCAAGATGATTTCTTCATGCCGGGAATCTCACCCTTATAGGCGAGTTCACGCAAACAAATACGGCATAAATGGAATTTAGAATAGACAGAATGAGGACGTCCACAACGTTCACAACGAGTATATTCTCTAACCTTAAACTTTTGGGGTCTTGATTGACGAATTTTTTGACTAGTTTTTGCCATGTTTTAGTTCTCCTTTCTATCTCTTGAAGGGCATACCCAATAATTCAAGTAATGAGTAAGCTTCCTTATCTGTTTTCGCCGTGGTCACCACAACGATATCCATACCGCGAATTTTCGCCACCTTATCATAATCAATCTCTGGGAAGATTAATTGTTCTTTAATTCCAAGGGTGTAATTTCCACGTCCATCAAAGGCATTTCTTGAAACACCACGGAAGTCACGAACACGAGGGAGAGCAATAGAGACTAACTTATCAAAGAAGTCCCACATTCTTAAACCTCTTAAAGTGACTTTACAGCCAATTTCTTGTCCCTCTCTTAATTTGAAAGTCGCAATTGATTTCTTAGCTTTAGTAATGATAGGTTTTTGACCAGTAATCACTGTTAGTTCAGAAACGGCTTCTTCCAAGCGTTTGGCATCTTGGGTGGCATCGCCAACTCCAATATTGATGACAACCTTATTAAGATTTGGAATCTCCATCGTTGAAGAGTATTGATACTTCTCATGAAGAGCTTTTTTCACTTCATTCTCATAACGAGTTTGGAGACGATTGACAACTTTGGCAACCTTATGTCCACCTGCAGCTTTTTTCGCACTTGGCTTTTTAACAACAGGGGCTTTTTCTTCTTTTGCCTTGGCTACTTTAACTTCTTCTTTAACAGGAGCCGTTTTTTTAGTAGCGGGTTTCTTAGCAGCGCTAGCGGGTTTCTTAGCGGCTGGCTTTTTAGCAATTTTTTCTTCTTCGGCCATAACTAATTCCTCCTTATAGCGCCTGTCCGCTCTTCTTAGCGAAGCGAACTTTCTTACCTTTGACTAACTTATGACCAACACGGGTTGGTTTTTTAGTTTTTGGGTCTTCAAGCATCACATTGCTCGCGTCGATAGGAGCGTAAACTTCAACGATGGAGCCTTCTGGATTAGCTTGGGTTGGTTTTTTGTGTTTTTTACGGACGTTAACATTTTCAATAACGACGCGATTGAGCTCAGGGATGACTTTTTGTACGACACCACTTTTGCCTTTGTCACGACCGGCGATGACGATAACTTTATCACCTTTTACGATATTCATAGTGACTATCCTCCTATAACACTTCGGGAGCGAGGGAGACAATTTTCATGAATCCATCGATACCGGCTTCACGTAACTCACGCGCCACAGGTCCAAAGACACGTGTGCCCACGGGTACGTTTTCTTCCGTAATAATCACGACAGCGTTATCTCCAAAGGAAATAGTGGAACCATCGCGACGATTAATCGCTTTTTTTGTGCGAACGATGACACATCTGACAACGTCACCTTTCTTCACTTTGCTGTTTGGAACAGCATCTTTCACCGCAGCTAGAACAATATCACCGATACTACTCGATTTGCGATGACTGCCGCCATAAAGGTTGAAGGCACGAACAGAACGAGCCCCACTATTGTCAGCAACAACGAGGTTTGTTTCCTTTTGGATCATACTTATTCTTCCTCCTTTTTCTCAGCAGGTTTTTCACTAGCAGAGGATTTCTTAACCGCAACTTTCTTCGCCGCAGGTTTCTCAGCAGGTTTTTCCTCTGCCTTGACTTCTTCGACTTGAGATTTTGGTTCAGCTTCTTCGGCTGGCTTTTCTTCGACAATTGGTTCAGCTTCTTCAACAGGCTCAGAAGTTTCAGCTTCAAGAATTTCTTCTTTCAATTCTGCTTCAGCTTCCTTAACTGTCAATTCGGCTTTTTTATCAATACTAACTAAACGGAAGCGCTTAGTCGCACTTAAACGACGAGTTTCCATAATAGTCACAGTATCACCATTTTTGGCATCATTATTCTCATCATGAGCATAATATTTCTTGCCATATTTGACACGTTTTCCATAGATAGGATGTTTTTTGTGTGTCTCAACAAGGACGACAATTGTCTTGTCATTCTTATCGCTGATGACAACGCCCTGAACGGTACGTCTCACTTGTGTTTTTCTTTCCATTGACAATTACCTCCTTATTTTTCTTGTAGTTCTCTTTCGCGGAGAACCATATTTACGCGAGCGATGTCTTTGCGAACACCGATAACTTCTTCGCCTCTTTCAAGGGCACCGACGGCTTTTTTACGACGGAGTTCGAAGAGTTGTTCTTTGAGCGAGTATAATTTTTCTTTTAATTCGCTCGTGGTTAATTCACGTACTTCATTAATTTTCATAAATTATTCCTCACCTTTCTTGACCACTTTACATTTGATCGGGAGCTTATAGGCGGCAAGGCGAAGAGCTTCTTGCATATCTTCGGCATTACATCCCGCTATCTCAAACATAACGGTTCCTTTTTTTACAACGGCGACCCAATCTTCGGGGTTACCTTTACCAGAACCCATACGAACTTCGGCCGGTTTCTTGGTTTTCGCTAATTGAGGGAAGATTCGAATCCAAATCTGACCTCCACGTTTGGTGTATCGAGCCAAGACCACACGAGCAGATTCAATCTGACGAGTAGTGATCCAAGTTCCTTCGAGAGCTTCAAGACCATATTCACCAAAGGCAACGGTTAAACAAGATGTCGCTTTGCCTTCATATCTCACGATGTGAGGACGACGATACTTAACTCTTTTTGGTTGTAACATGATTATTCTCCTTTCCCTTCAGAAGATTTCTTTTGAAGTTCAGGACGAATTTCTCCGCGACAAATCCATACTTTGATACCTAAACGGCCATATTGAGTAGCGGCTTCGGCAACAGCGTAGTCAATGTCACTGCGTAAGGTATGAAGAGGGATGATTCCTTCCTTATAACCTTCACTACGAGCGATATCCGCGCCCCCTAAACGACCAGAGAGCAAAGTACGGCACCCTTTAGCACCCGCTTTACGAACTCTTTGAATGGCTTTCTTTTGAGCGGTTCTAAAAGAGGCTCTTTCTTCGATTTGCTTGGCGATAGAGCAAGCGACAATGCGAGCATCAAGATCAGGATTCTTCACTTCGACGACATCGACACGCACATCTCCATCAACAAGTATTTTCTTTAAATCTTCTTTAATTTTATTGATATTTTTGCCTTCTTGACCGATAACGACACCAGGGCGAGCAACGAAAATCATCACGACGACCTTAAAACCTTTATCAGTCTTGGTTCTTTCAATTTCAACATGCGAGAGCATCGCATCTTTAAGGTTCTTCTCAAGATACTGACGAACTTTGATATCTTGATTGAGGAACACATGGTATTCTTGATCATCGGCGTACCAACGCGAATTCCAATTCTTGTTGACGCCAACTCTCATCCCAATTGGACTAACTTTTTGACCCATTGTAATTCCTCCTATCTCATTTTGACTACCACAGTGATGTGGGAGCTTCTTTTTACTAAGCCGGAAGCCGAACCTTTGGCTCTCGGTAAGAATCTTTTCATTCGCAAACCATCGCAAGCATAGATTTCAGAAACGTATAAGCGATCTTCATCCATTCCGAAGTTGTTTGTCGCATTAGCAGCAGCTGATTTAATCGTCTTAGTGACTGGAAGACTGGCAGCGCGATTAACGTTTGCGAGAATTCCGAGTGCAACTTTAACATCTTTGCCACGAACTAAATCGATAACGAGACGGACTTTACGTGGAGTGACACGAACATTTTTTGATATTGCGCGCGCTTCAGTTGGAGTGGGCTTTTTGGGAGCCTCAACTTTCTTTTCTTCAGCCTTTTTCTCGGCAGCAACTTTTTTAGGAGTAGATTTTTTACCTTTATGGGCTTCAACTTTTGTTTCCGCAACTTCAGGAACTTTTACTTCTTCAACTGGGGCTTTCGCTTTTTTAGCAGGAGCCTTCTTGGAAGCGACTTTCTTTTCTTCTGTCATATTCATACCTCCTATTTATTCTCTGAGCCTGCAGCAGGCGCAGAAACGGGAGCGGCTGTCGGGATAGCACTACGGACAGGACCCGCTGATTTATCAGATCCGTTGCCGTGGCCAGTGAATTTTCTCGTAGGAGAGAATTCGCCAAGTTTATGTCCGACCATATCTTCTGTAATATAGACAGAGATGTGCTCTTTACCGTTATAGACCGCAAAGGTAAGACCAACAAATGATGGATAAATAGTAGAGCGACGAGACCATGTTTTAATGATTTCTTTTTTGTTCGCGGCGTTTAATCTTTCGACTTTTTTCATCAATGATTCATCAACGAAGGCACCTTTTTTCAAACTTCTTGCCATAATTCATTTCCTCCTTTACTTACCATTCCGGCGACGGACGATTAATTTGCCGGATGACTTCTTTGCATCTCTAGTCTTCACGCCTAGAGCGCGTTTGCCCCACGGAGTCCGTGGTGCATCACGACCAACAGGACACTTGCCTTCACCACCACCATGGGGGTGATCACATGGGTTCATCGCTGAACCTCTCACTGTGGGTCGAACGCCTAACCATCTGGTTTTACCGGCTTTGCCGTTATGAATGAGGTTGAAGTCTTCATTGCCCACTGTGCCAATAGTAGCACGGCAGTTATTAAGGACTTTTCTCATCTCACCAGAAGCGAGACGGAGCATTACATATTTTCCTTCAGAGCCAAGGACTTGGGCTGAAACACCCGCGGCGCGACATAATTGTCCGCCTCTTCCTGGTTCAAGTTCAACATTATGAATGAATGTACCTTCAGGAATACTCTTTAAGCACATGGCGTTTCCTGGCATGATATCAGCGCTTTCGCCAGAGATGACTTTGTAGCCAATTTTGATATCCTTTGGTGCAAGAATGTATCGTTTTTCACCATCAAGATAAGCAACTAAACAGATATTGGCATTGCGGTTTGGATCATACTCGATGGTTTTCACAATTGCTGGGATATTGTCCTTATTACGCTTGAAGTCAATCACGCGGTATTTGCGTTTATGACCTCCACCAATGTGGCGGCAGGTAATCACACCTTGATTATTTCGGCCTCCAGACTTGGATAATGTAACTAATAAACTTTTCTCAGGAGTTTTTGTTGTGATATCACCAAATGTCGAGTTTGTCATGTTTCTACGGCTTGCGCTCGTAGGTTTGTAAGTTCTAATAGACATTTGTCTTCCTCCTATAATTTGGAACTAACTTTTAGTTATTCCTTGAAGAGGTCGAGGGCTTCGCCTTCAGCGATTGTCACCACGGCCTTCTTATAACCAGAGATAGATCCGGTATAGCGGGTTCCTCTAGTTGTCGTCTTGCTTCTCACATTGCTAACTTTGACATCGATTACTTTAACTTTGAATAATCTTTGGAACGCTAGTTTAATGTCGGTCTTGTTGGCCGAGGCAAGAACTTTCACTGTGACTTTGTTTAAATCTTGCATAAGCGCCATGCTCTTTTCTGTCACAACAGGTTTGAGAATGACGGCAAAGTCTTTTTCAGTGGCTTTTGGGAAGTTAGCGGAAGCTTGAGCTCCGGCTTTCTTTTTGGTTGCCATATTACTTTAATGCCTCCTCTACTTCTTTCACTGCGTCTTTGCTCATGACTAGATAGTTAACATTTAACAAATCGGTCACGCTGACATTGTCCGCAGTCACAACTCGCGCATATCCCACGTTGCGGGATGCTTGGAAGATGCTAAGATCAATTGATTTAACGACCACCAAAACTTTTGATTCAGCTTTTAACGCATCAAGGAATGCGACAAAGGCCTTCGTTTTAGGATCCTTAAATTTGATATCATCAACCACTCTTAAGCCATCTTTCACTTTCAATGAGAGAGCACTCTTAAGGGCTAAGCTGTGTTCTTTTTTATTTTGAGAAATCTTATAGTTTTGATTTCCCACTGGTCCGAAGACCGTACCGCCGCCAACCCAAATTGGGGAGCGACTTGAACCAGCACGAGCTCGGCCAGTTCCTTTTTGTCTCCATGGTTTTTTACCACCACCGCTGACTTCGTGTCTCACTTTAGTCTTAGCGGTTGCTTGACGAGAATTTGCTTGATCGACTTGAACGGCATCGAATAACGCTTGTTGGTGTGGTTCGATTCCGAAGACGCTAGCATCTAACGCAATTTTGGAAACTTCGGCGCCTGTCATATCATAGACTTTGACGCTAATTGATTTCTTTTCTGCCATTTTCTAGTTCTCCTTCCGTTCTTATTCAGCTTTGGCTTCTTCAGCGACTGGAGCTTCTTCGACAGGAGCCTCTTCAACTGGAGCAACCTCAACAGGTGTGCGATTGATTAAATCTTTAATTGTTCGAGGGTTTTTCACAACCTTAACCGCACTGCGAATGGTGACGATGGATTTCTTTGCACCAGGGATTCGACCTTTAATTAAGATGTAATTCTTTTCGGCATTCACATCCACGACATATAAATTCAACAATGTGACAGATTCGTTGCCATAATGTCCAGACATGTGTTTACCAGGCATGACACCATGATTGTAACGACCATTATTAGCGAAGGAGCCTTGGCCTCTGTGATAACCAGAACCATGACCTTTTGGACCAATAATAGCGTTCCAACGTTTGACTGTACCTGAGAAACCATGACCTTTTCCTGTTCCAATGACATCCACAACATCACCTTTTTTGAACAGATCAACAGAGATGACATCGCCGACTTTGTAACCACTCATTTCGTCGCCTTTTAATTCGGCAGAGACTTGATGGGGAACAGTTTCGGCTTTTTTGGCAATGCCTAACTCGCATTTGTTGGCGCGTGAAGCTTTCATTTCTTCATAGCCAATTTGCACAGCAGCATAACCATCTTTCTCAAGAGTTTTGACTTGAGTGACAATGTTTGGTAAGACTTCAACGACAGTAACGGGATACATGGTTCCATCTTCAGCGAAGACTTCTGTCATGCCCATTTTACGACCTAAAATAGCTTTCATTTTGTCTTACCTCCTTATAATTTAATTTCGATATCAACTCCAGATGGTAAATCGAGATTTTTTAATGCATCGATTGTTTCTTTCTTGGGATTTGTAATATCGATAATACGTTTGTGTGTTCTGATTTCGAATTGTTCACGAGAATCTTTATACTTATGAACAGCTCTTAAAATCGTGTAAACTTGCTTTTCCGTCGGGAGCGGAATGGGACCCACAACAGTCGCCCCAGTGTTTTTCGCGGCTTCAACAATCTTGCTAGCACTCACATCGAGATTAGCGTGATCATAAGCTTTTAAGCGAACCCTGATCTTGGTAACTTTTGCCATGAAATTTCCTCCTATATCACTTTTCAGGCTATGACTTTTACTCTCTCTATACGAATTACCTGATACCACCTTCATGACAACGCCTGTGGGTGTATCAGCAACCTCGCACATCAACGCGAGCAGTCAACCTTTCAAATGATACTCCTATGTATGCGAGCGTGTCAATATCTTTTAATAAATTAAGAAAACGAATTTTCACATTGATAAAAAAGACAATAAAACATCACAAAATATACAAAAAATCAAAAAAAATATCACTTTTAGATTAGCGAATACCCGATTTTTATCATCTATTTTTTTCTTTTTTTAATTATTTTTAGCTTTCTTTTCTAGATATTTTTGATAAGAGAAAAGACAACCGCAATATTGTTGGAAATACATTTGATGCTCTCTAATTAAAAACAGAGATTTTTCGTAACCATTGTCTTTTTTAAAATCAGCATAGAGCCACTTTGTGCGAATGTGATGCTTAGCTAATTCCTCACCAATAGAATTAATATCCTGAGAATTTTTATACCGTGAAATAGTCATGACAGTTCCGTAATAATCAAAATTATGTTGTTCCGCATAATCAAAACCATAAGATAGTCTTTTTCGAAAACAGATATGACATCTTTCATGTCCCTCTGCTTGATCTGCATAAGGAATTAAATCTCTATTATAGGTTAAATTATCGTATTCAACTTCAACAATCTTAATACTAGGGCATACTTCACTGATGTACCGCTTTAATTCATCGAGGCGTCGGTCGTGTTCTTGACGAGGATAAATGTTAGAATTATTAAACATTACTGTGATATCAAAATAGTCCTTCAATTCTTCAAAAGGAATCGTGAAACACGGGCCACAACAAACATGTAATAGAAGTGTCGGTTTAGGCTTTGTATTTAACTTTAAAAGCATTTCTTTAAAGATTGTTTGATAATTTTTATTATTTTCCATAGATAAACATAGCGTCTCCAAACGAGAAAAAACGATAGCGAGCGTCAACAGCATGACGATAAATATCTAATGTAAATTCACGATCCATAAAAGCCGAAACTAACATTATTAATGTTGATTTAGGAAGATGAAAATTAGTGACTAATCCTTTTACGACTTTGAATTCATATCCTGGTTGAATAAAAATGTTTGTTGCTTCTCTTGTAGGTTTAAACATTCCATATTTTGTATAATTCGCTTCCAATGTTCTAACGCTTGTTGTGCCAATAGCAATTATGCGTCGATTCGCCTTTTTAGCTGCGTTTAATAATCGTGCTGAATCCTCGCTTATCTCATAAACTTCACTATGCATAATATGATCTTTTGTATCACTAACTTTAACCGGTCGAAAAGTTCCTAGGCCAATGTGAAGAGTGATATCGATAACTTCGATACCTTTTTCATGAATTTTTTGAAATATTTCATCCGTGAAATGAAATCCAGCGGTTGGAGCGGCGGCGCTCCCTTCATATTTAGCATAGACAGTTTGATAACGATCATTACCACATAACTGTTTTTTGATATAAGGTGGAAGTGGCATTTTGCCTAATTGATCAAGTACTTCTAGAAAAATACCTTGATAAATAAATTTAAAAATGCGAATTCCCTCTTCTTTTTCTTCAAGGCATTCAGCGATTAACGCTCCATCGCCAAAATCCACTCTTGCTCCCGTTTTTAAAGATTTTGCAGGACGACATAGACACTCCCAATTATCTCCTTGAATTTGCTTAAGCAAAAGCAATTCACAGTGAGCACCTGTCTTCTCTTTAATTCCTAATAGACGAGCGGGAATGACTTTCGTGTTATTGCGGACGAGAACATCACCTTTTTTTAAATAATCGAGAATATCATAAAAATTTTTGTCCTCGTAAGTTTTGTGAGCGTAGTCAATGGCTAAAAGGCGAGAATGTTCTCGCTGTTGAGCGGGTTTTTGAGCAATCAACTCTTCAGGTAAAGCAAAATCAAATAAATTGATATCCATTAAAAACCCCTTTCATCGCCAAAAGCTGCGAGATTAATCTTCATGAAATCACCAAAACGATCTTCTTTAATCGCTTGACGAGCTCCTTCCATCAAATGAATGAGAAAACGGAGATTATGGATGGACATTAATCTCTTACCAAATGTTTCATCGCAAACATAGAGATGGCGAAGATAAGCTTTAGTATAATTCTTACAACAATAGCAATCGCAGTGAGGATCTAAAGGAGTGAAGTCCTCTTTATATTTTTCATTTTTAATATTCACTCGTCCTTGCGAAGTCATTAAGGCTCCATGACGAGCAAGTCGTGTCGGCAAGACACAATCAAACATATCGACACCACGAGCAATTCCCCCTAATAAATAGTCAATTGAGCCAACACCCATGAGGTATCGCGGTTTATCGGATGGCAAATATTTAATGGCGTAATCAATCATTTCAAAACATTTTTCCTTTGGCTCGCCGATAGAGGTACCTCCAATCGAATATCCCGGGAAATCCATTTTGACGAGAGCTTCAGCGCACATCTGACGCAGATCTTGATAATCTCCGCCTTGAACAATGCCAAATAAAGCTTGATCATCACGATGATGAGCTAGAAGTCCGCGCTGAGCCCAACGAATGGTTCTCTCTGTTGATTTCTTCACATACTCATAAGAAGCAGGATAAGGAATGCATTCATCAAATGACATAATAATGTCAGCTCCTAATTGCTCTTGTATTTCAATAGCTTTTTCAGGTGAAAAAAAGAGTTTATCTCCATTGAGATGATTTTTAAAATGAACACCTTCTTCAGTAATTTTTCTCTTCTCCGCTAATGAGAATACTTGAAAACCCCCTGAATCAGTCAAGATTGGGCCATCATAATTCATAAATTTATGAAGCCCGCCCGCTTTTTGAACAATATCAGAACCTGGTCGAACAAAAAGATGATAGGTATTAGCTAAAATAACACCCGCCCCAATATTTTTAAGTTCTTCGGGTGAAAGTGTTTTCACCGTTGCCAGTGTGCCAACTGGCATAAACATGGGAACTTCCACATTTCCATGAGGAGTGTGTAAGATTCCATAACGGGCTCCAGTCTGCTTATCGATATGTAATATTTCTAAATAAAAGTCTTTCATGCGTTCAAACTATTTTAAACAATATCATAGTTTAAAAGCAACATTCTGATTTGCACGAATAAGTTTTAAAAACATCTTCTGTCTTTTTAATATCATAAAAAGAATATATCCAACAACCATCACGGCAAGTTCACCAAGGGCGACGGTTCCAGCATAAAACCAAAATGAAGCTGGTGAATCAGTAAAAATATAGATTAACAAACCAATTATCAAACCATTGGAAATCACAGGGAAAATTAAAGCGACTAGCAAAATTTTTGAATACATAACCAATAAGCAAGCAACGATAGTGGCAACAGTTCCAAACAAAATGTCAAATGGAGAAACGGAAGAAAATATATTAGCGATTAAGGTGCCAGTTGTTAGTCCAATAATATAATCTTTGCGGAAAAAGCAGAGGAGTACGAGAATTTCCGCAACCCGAAATTGAATAGGACCATATGAGAATTGGTAGGTTATTAATGTCAAAACGACATATAGGGCGGCAATGATGCCGTTGTAAGCCATATCTTTAACTGAAATTTTCAAAATAATTTCCTCCTTGTTTTTATGAGTGGTTAGGCAAGGACAACACTCTAAATTTTATTTAATTTGATCAATAACTAATGGGCATATATCAAGAACAGTAACACCCTTGATTGATCTTTGCTCTATGGTGTTTGTGACCACAATATCACAAATGTGAGCTTTGCAGAATTCTGTTAAGCAATTGGTGGAAAACACCGCATGTGTGGCACCAACGAGAACATCTTTAGCGCCATTTTCATAAAGCAATTTGGCAGCCGAGATAATTGTTCCACCAGTGTCAATAATGTCGTCAATGATAATGCAAATTTTATCTTTAACGAATTTTCCATCAATAATAAGGTGCTCAGCTAGATTAGGTTTTGGTCTCACTTTATCAAGGATGACTTTCGTTCCGCCGATGCGGTGCATCAAATAATCTGCTCTTGTATTTGATCCGTGATCAGGTGAGACGATAACCACATCATCAATATTGATGTTGTGCTCTTTAATGTAGTTTAAATAGTATTCGGCAAATAAATCGGTGGTGGAAGCATTAATAATCGAGCGAGTAAAAAACTTTTCAATATCAGGATGATGAAGATCAAATGTAACTAGCGAATCATATTTGGCCGTCTCAATTATTTTACTCACCACTTCACAGCTGACCGGCTCATTTATCCAACTCACTCTTTCTTGACGAGAATAACCAAAATAAGGGATGAATAGTTGAACACTTGCAGCACCCGAACGATTAATAGAATCAAGGAGTAAAAGTAATTCAAAAATTCTTTCATGAGCTTGCTTGAATGTCGATTCGATAACAATTGCATTTTTATTTTTAACATCATTTAAAGTTTTCACCATCAATTCACCATCAGAAAAGCGGGTGATAGAAACTTGACCCAATTCTACTTGCAACTTGCTAGCTACTTCCTGGGCGAGCTTTTTATTTTGTGATAAAGAAAAAACAATATAATCTTCCATACATTACCGATAAAATTTAACGACAGTTAAAGCAATTTGTTTATTAATTATAGCTTGATTTACATTTGCTCTTTGTGAGTCAATAGGTAGATTATTTGCCTCGAGATATTTAATGAATTCGCGACAATAAAACCAATACCAGATGCCAACTTTTTCAAAAGTCTTCTTCTCATCATATTTGTTGAAAAGTTGAGGGATATAATAAAGCTTACCATGATGGTATTTGTAATTCTTGGGATCAAAACTTAATAAGATATTACTATTCTTCATATACCAATTATCGGTGAATATTAAAGGGAAATATTCTTCGGGTAAATCTTTTTCAAGAAGGACATCTAAAACAGTTGGTCCATCAATGAATTCAGTAGCCACAATATGCATATGTTTATCGTAAACATAGACTTTTGGCGAAACAATTCCAGAGACAGACAATTTGTGGGCGGAGTCAACAAATTTTTCAAAACCAGAAATATCGTTTCCAAAATCTTTTAGAAAATAGGTTTTGTTCTTTCGCATCACTTTTTTTGTTCTTTCTCCGATGGGCTCAACAACATCGAAGATTTTTCTTTTAATTTCAATTTGTTCAATCATATCGTCATTATTATATGTTATTTAACCTGTTAAACAAACAGGAATTTCTTTAAAGAAATAATGATAATTATGCTAGTATAAATAGCGAGGCACAAGTTATGGAAAATATACAACGTTTTATTCGCTACGCCCAGATAGATACCCAATCAAACGACACGACAGGAAAGACGCCATCCACGGAAAAACAGAAGAACTTATCACGCTTATTAGTTCAAGAACTTAAAGAATTAGGACTTGAAGACGCGATGATGGATGAGTTTGGTGTTGTTTACGCTCATCTAAAAGGAAAGGGCGATAAGGTTGGATTTAATGCTCATGTAGATACGGCTTTAGAAGTCACCGATGAGAATTGTTCTCCTCGCATTATCAAAGAATTTGATGGCCGAGACATTCATCTTAATGATAAATATGTCTTATCAGCCAAACAATTTCCTTCTTTAACAAGACATATTGGCCAAGATTTAATCACTACCGATGGCAATACCTTATTAGGGGCTGATGATAAAGCTGGAATCGCTATTATTATGAGTGCTTTGGCATATTTCCATGCACATCCTGATATTGAACATCATAATATTTCTATCGCCTTTACTCCTGACGAAGAAATTGGAGAAGGAGCAGCTCATTTTGATTTAAAGAAAATGGATGCTGATTATGCCGTCACAATTGATGGAAGCTATATCGATTGCATTGATTATGAAAACTTTAATGCTCAATCAGTAAAAGTCTTTGTGAGGGGAGTGGCCGTTCATCCCGGCGAAGGAAAAAACGCCCTTATTAATGCTGTGTTAGTACTAAATGAATTAATTAATGGCCTTCCACAAGATGAAACTCCCTTTGATGCTGGTGAAGATGATGGCTATTGGCATATCAATAACTTGAATGGAACGAGCGAATCTGCCGAACTTGAAATGATTATTCGTGATTTTGATAAGCAAAAGCTTTTGCAAAGAGGTGAACTAATTAAAAGGATCGCTGAAAATCTCCAACAAAAGTATCCTAAAATCACTATTTCCATTACCATCAAGGATCAATATGAAAATATGAAGCCTTATGTCGAACGCGATTCTCGAGCTGTTGATTTAGCGCGAAGCGCCCTCTTAAAAAATGGCATTACTCCGCGTAGCACGAAAATTCGGGGTGGCACTGATGGAGCTACTTTCTCAAAGATGGGTCTTGTGACTCCTAATCTTGGGACTGGAAGTTATAACCATCACGGACGTTATGAATATTTAGTTATTCAGGAATTTGAAAAAATGATAGACATTGTCGTTGATATGATGAAAATCTAGGAGTTTATTATGCAAAAAAATCTAATCATTGATTGCGATCCAGGACATGACGACGCTATTGCTATTTTATTAGCGGGTCATCATCCCCAATTCAATTTGCTCGGCATTTCTGTCTCCTCAGGAAACCAAACTATCGAAAAGACATCACAAAACGCTTTGAACATTTGCGAATACTTAAACATTGATGTTCCTATCGCTCTAGGCGCTTCTTTTCCTTTAGTACAAAAACAAATGATTTGCCCACAAGTTCATGGAGAAAGTGGCTTAGATGGCTTTGATTTCCCAAAATATAGTAAGAAATTTGACTCACGTTATGGTGCCCAATTAATTATTGATTTAGTGATGCAGAACGAAAATGTTACTGTTATAACCACTGGCCCCATGACTAATTTGGCGCTCGCCATTCGCTTAGAACCGCATATTATAACTCGTATCAAAGAAGTGATATTTATGGGCGGATCAGTAGATAATGGCAATGTTTCTCCAGCTGCCGAATTTAATATTCTCGTCGATCCTGAAGCGGCTTCTATCGTTTTAAACTCGGGTCTTCATGTCAAGATGATTGGTTTAAATGTGACCCGTAAAGTTTTAATTACTGATGAAATAATAAATCGCTTTGCTTCCATTAATAACAAGGCTTCTTTATTGTTTACTAATTTGATGAAAGTATTTCTAAATAATCAACAAAAAACTTTTCATATCGCTGGCGCGCCCCTTCATGATCCTGTGACTATCGCTTCATTAATTGATGATTCTTTAGTTCAATTTCAAAAGATGAATGTGCAAATTGATTTATCACATGGGTCAAGTTATGGACGCACTAATTGTGATGTTTTCAATTACCTCCATCTTGAACAGAATTGTGAAGTCGCCATGGATATTGATGTCGATAAATTTTGGTTAATTGTTGAAGAAAGTTTAAAAAGTTATTCCAAATGAAAAAGATCTTAGTCATCGGAAGTGTCAGTGTTGACAATGTCACCTATACCCATGTTTTGCCTCAACCAGGAACCACTGTTTTTGGCGATTCATTTCTTTCCAATGTCGGTGGCAAAGGCGCCAATCAAGCTTGCGCAATAAAATTTCTAGGTGGTAATGTAATCTTTTTTGGGGCTGTTGGTCAAGATCAAAATGGCCAGGCTGTCTCCTCCTTTTTAAAAGCGCAAGATCTCACTACTATTTTAAAGCCCTCCAAACAAAATACTGGCGTAGCAAATATTACATTAGATATGTCCAATAGTGAGAACCGTATTATTATTGTTCCTGGGGCTAACATGGATATCACCAAAAACGATATTTCTTCTATTTTAGAGCGAGAAAATGATGCCAAAATATTATTGATTCAATTGGAAAACCCTGTAAAAAGCGTTTGTTTTGCTTTAAAACACGCTAAAGAGATGGGAATGATAACAATTCTTAATCCCGCTCCTTATCATGAATTACCAACTGAGGTTTTTCCTTATATTGATTTTTTTATTCCCAATGAACACGAGCTCGATGGTTACATAAAAAATGAACAAATGAATAGTGAACAAAAGGCTCAAGAATTATTAAAATTGGGGATGAAAAATGTCATTGTTACGCTGGGAGAAAAAGGATCTCTTCTCGTTAATAGAAATGATGAATTCTTCATCAAAGCTCTTAAAGTTAAAGCGATAGACACCACGGCAGCAGGAGATAGTTATCTCGGAGCTTTTGCTTATTCTTTAAGTAATGATCAAAGCATTATAGAAGCGATGAAATTTGCCACTCAATGCAGTGCTGTGACAGTCACAAAAAAGGGAGCTATTATCTCCCTTCCTAAAAAATCAGATTTAAATTAATACTTACTAAAGAAGTCGATGATTGCTTGATCATATTCTTTTAAATTATTTAAGCGAATATGACTATGCGCTCCGTTAGGAAACCAGATAATCGACTTATCTTGACTGCCACATGAGTCATAGAGCAGTTGGCTTCTTTCTGGCAAAGAATAAATATCTTTCTCTCCGTAGAAGAATACGACGGGTATCTTTAATTTAGGAAGATATAAATAGGGGAATGATTTATTGATAGAAACGCCTGTCTTAAGTCTAAACCAAAACCAAATTTGATAGAAAACAGGGAATAATCCATGGCCTAATGCTACCTGGTGATTAGCAAACACTTCCTTAAAACTATAGAATAGACCATCAAAAACAATGCCTTTAAAGTAGCTTGGTGCTCGATCACTAACGGCTGCGATAAGAGCCGCTGCTCCACCGATACAAATACAATGAGCATAGACAGAGGTTTGCTTTTTTTCTTTATAAAGAAAACTAAGCCACGCTAAGACATCATCACTTTCAAAAATACCCGCGGTATTATATTTTCCATCACTCCATCCGTGAGAACGAGCATCTACGACTAAAACATTAATTCCTAATTGATGATATGGTTCAGCGTAATAATAGCTATAGGCAAGACTTTCACATCTTCCAGGTAGAATGATCACCGTTTTCTTACTTCCATAATTATAAAATTCACCATAAAGATTCAATTTATCATTAATAATATGAACATCTTCCTTATACTGCTTTTCTTTTTCTGCCCATGCCAAAGAGGCATTCCACATTTCCATTTGTTCAACGTTTTCAGGAGCAGAGCAAGAACGATTCCATTTCTTTTTTGAAGTGCGAACTAATTGCTTGGTGAAAATAATATAGGCCGTCAGAAAAGTTAAAATGATGCCAGAGAACAAAGCAAAAACTAATATTGATCCAAGAACAATTAATAAAATCCAATACCATTCCATGTCTTCTATTAAAGAATATAAATTTCCTTATTTAGTCAATAACTCTTGAAAGAGTTTTTGCTCTTCAACACAATCTTTGCTAATTGGTTTTCCTAAATAGAAGACCGCCGCTAAACCTGGACCAGCATTAACACTACAAATTTCACCCATGTTATTTGTTAAAATAATGGCAGGATGGTATTTATCTTCGATAATCTTCTTAATTTTTTTCGCTTGCTCAGGACGATTAGAATTAACAATGGCAAAGATTTTTCCTTTTGAATCGCCGATGGTGGCTTCAACATACTGTTCAATTAATTTATAAGATTTTTGATAACCACGCCCTTTGCCTAACACACAAGGACGTCCTGTCTCATTAGAAAAATCAGCCATTGGTTTGATGCCAATCATTGAACCCGCGACAGCGGCGATTTTCTTAATTCTTCCGCTGCGATAAAGAAAAAATAAATCATCAAGTATTCCCATTTGGTGGAGCCCCATTTTTTCTTTTTGTAACCATTGATATGTCTCATCAACACTCTTTCCTTCGGCTCGTAATTGTGAAGCATAGACAGCTAATAGTCCCACGGCGATACTATATCTTTGACTATCGACAACTAATAATTTGCGATGGGGATATTTTTCTTTCAGCTCTTCTGCGGCAGTGACAAAAGCATGATAAGCTCCTGACATGCCACCTGATAAAGTAACAGCCAAGACATCTAAGCCTTGCTGAAAATATTTTTCCACTGCTAGTGTGACAATATAGGGGTTAGGAAACGAGGTCTTAAAGGTATTTTTCTTATTGCTTAGAAGACGATAAAATTCCTCAGGCTTAATATTGACCCAATCAACATCAGCGTCTTTTACGCTTCCGTCTGGATAGACAACAGTTCCAAGGAGAGGAAATTCGATATCGTATTTCTCACGATCTTTTTTGGTCAAATCTAAAGATGAATCAGAGAGAATTACAAATTTTTTATCTGACATAATAAACCTCCATTAAATGAATAATAATATTTAACATAAGAAATGTTATCACATAAAAATGAAAGTTTATATAACTCGTCTTGGTAAGTGATGTTTAAAGATCTTTGATGAGGAAAATCATCGACCGTAAAATGACGAGGAATAAAAGTTTTCTCCTCACTTATTTTAAAGGCGCATTCCTTAATGGACCACATCTCTAATAATTTATCGTTGGCGATATGAGGATACTTTGTTATTTCACTCTTTGAGAGGACAAGTTCTAGCAATTTGGGCGTTATTTTTAGTAAAACACGTTTCTGAATATCAACCCCGACTGGCGAATCACTAAGAGCAACAGCAACAAGATTCCCACTATGAGATAAAGAAAAATAACATTCATCTATTATCCATTTACCATTTTCCTTTTTTACAAAATTAAGATTATTTGCATCAAACGATAAGCTATTTTGCAAAGCAAATTCTAAAAGCTTCCACACATAAAACTTTTGTTTCTTCACCTCTTCGCTATGACATTTTTCTATTTCATCCAAACGTTTTTGGCAAGAGATCCTTTCATCGCATTCAAAAGGATATTTAACCACATAAACATCTAAAAAAGCCATTTACTTCTTGCTCACTTTCTCGAGATATTCCTTCTGCATTCTCAGTTCTATATTGTGCAATTCTTGAGTCACAAGTTGCAGATTCTGAATATTGATGGGGCCAGTAAAATAATCATAAGGGTTAAAGGGTTTGCCGATGCAAAGATGAAAGCGATGAAATTTTCCTTTTTGGCGATATAGAAAACAGGGAATGATAAAGCTTTTAGCTTGAAGGGCCATTAATACCGAGCCACTTTGAAATTCTTTAATTTCTGGTTGACTAGAAAAATTGATATGACCTTCAGGAAACATCGCAACAACATATCCATACTGAAGTCGCGCGATACATTGACGCATACTTGCAAAAGATGAATTCAAATTGTTTGGATTAACAGGAAAGCAATTAATGCCACGAAAAAAAAGGGAACCAATTTTTGTTTGGAAAGCTGTGTCGAGCATCATGCTATGAACTCGTCGATACCAAAAAGCATATTGCAGCACAAGAGCGTCATAAAACGAGATATGGTTCGAAATAATCATCGCTCCTTTCTTTATCTGAGCAATAGTCGCCTTTTTATCAACATATGTTTTCCTTGTTCGAAAAAGTAAGGCCGCGAAAGGGGCAAAAAGCCAACGGCAATGATCATAGAAAAGCCAATAAATGGAGAATGTTCGATGCTTTTTATATTTTTTAGGTTGTTTTTCTTTCTTTTTCATTTATGAAATTATTATACTGATACTCCTCACTAAAATGAACCTTATCCTTAATTGTGAGTATGGTATATGTGCTTCGTCAGCAAATAAGAGATGGAAACATTCAGCGTTTCACTTATAAAGTAAGAAATAATCGCTGAAGCAATAAAATCAAAACGGAAAACATAACCGAGCAATGAAAAGATACTAAAGCCAATCAAAAGGCGAATGATGAAATAAAATAATTCTTTTCTCAATCGATAAGCCGTGTGATAAGTAGGATATATAACAGTCATTAGAGCAAAGAGAAATTGAAAGCCAATTAACTCAGAAATGACAAAGTTAAGAAGAGGGTGAATAGGGGTAAAATTAAGAAGAATAATAAAAGAGGCGATCATCATTAATAAAGCGACAAGTGAGATAATTGAATGGGAAAAAATACTTACTTGAATGCGCGCTGTATCCTTGAATGGAGCGAAATGTGATGATTTGTTTTGATCTAGATAAATCGTCTCAATATTGAGATAATTGATTGGATAGTGTCGGAGTTGGAACAACATTAAAACGTTCATTTCATAATCATATTTCTGACCTGAAATTTTTAATAATTTGCGAAAATATTTTCGTGAAAAACCCCGCAAACCACACTGATCATCTGGTATATATTCTTTTGTGGTTAAAGATCTCGTAAATTTGGAAAAAGAGTTTCCAAAGCGACTTCTAAAAGGAACATCTTGATCAAAATGACGAACACCAAAAACTAATTCATTGGTTTTAATTAACTTGTCGTATACTTTTTCAATATCTTTTATTGAGTGTTGGCCATCTCCATCCGCGGTAATCACATAATTGACATTTAGATAGTTTTTTCGAATGTAACTAATGCCATTTTTTAAGGCATATCCTTTGCCCTTATTTTTATCATAGGAAATTACTTTGGCATATTTTTTTACTCTATCGAATATTGAATCATAGCTTTTAGGTGATCCGTCATTGATCACTAAAAGAGGATAGCCTTCTTTATTGAGTTGCGCAGTCAAAAAAATAATAGTTTCTTCTGGCTCATAACTCGGTATTAGAATAATGACATCTTCATGCAACATAATTTAATCTTTGCTATTAAACTCTTAGAAATATTTTAATAAAATATCGTCCATAAATAAACTAATACTATAAAAATCAAATCATTGCTTTTATGAAAATGATATAATTATTGTATGAATGTTTTGTTCTTCTTAATTCCCAAGAACAATGTGGAATATCTCTACGATACTTACACTATTCGACAAGCCTTAGAAAAGATGGAGAATCATCGTTATTCTTCTATCCCTGTAATTAACAAGGAAGGACGATATATCGAAACACTATCAACAAGTGACTTTCTCTGGTTCATTAAAGAAAGGGACTTATCTATTTTCGCGTGTGAAAAAATCTCGATCAAAGATATTAAACCTTACCGATCCAATGTTGCTATTCGCATCGATAAAGATATCACAGAATTAATTGATTTAATCGCCAACCAGAATTTTGTTCCCGTTGAAGACGATAATGGTGTTTTTATCGGAATTGTAACGCGAAAGGCTATCATCGATTTTTTAAGAAGTAAAATTAAAAAAATTGACTAAAAAAGAATCTAGTGAAGATTCTTATAATTAGTCTTTTTTTGTGCCCTAAACTTATCAAGTATACAGTTGTGAATAGAAGGAAGATTGCGCTAATAAATAGGATCTTTCTGTTTCCGCACTAACAATTACTCCATTATAGGAATAATTTAAAGTCCGACCCTCAAAAGAAAGAATTGGGGTGCTAGTTGTTGTAGCATAAGTAAAATGTGTCGTGCCATTAACAATATTGCAGTAAACATTGCTAGTGACTGCTAAATAACGTGCCAGTGAAGTGGCATTAGGATGCTGACTAGTTGTGACATTATCACTATTCTCGCTGCGATTTGCACTCACTAATGCCGCTGAAATAATCACATAGTCTGGTAATGTTCCATTCACCCAATCCGAACCATTACTACCATAAGTATTGCTACAATGGTGATTAGCTTTAACAACATTGGTAGTTGAAGCGTTCCATAAGCCCTCTCCGCTTGGCCCATATCTATCGACCAAATATGTTTCAGGAGTGCCACCACCTGATGAAGAATTAGTTAAATCTCCACAGCAGAGAATACGATTAGTACCAAAGGAGAAAAGAGTGCAGACCGAGGATTCATTTGCGTAATCGCTACTAATTGCCACACCCGCTTGTGTATAAGCGCCCGAATCAAGAAAATAGATATTAATATCATTACAAATATTAAAAATATTTGGATAACCTGAAGTACTATTATTAACCATCTCATAAATGCTGTAATAGGTGGCACCTTGTCCAATGTAATAATCTCTCGTTGCTACATAGTTATTGTAAACAGTTGTGGTATAAGTACCGCCAAAATCAACAATATATTTAATGGAAGTAATTCCACCATTACTAATCATCGCCGAATAATCGCTAAGTCCGCCCAAATGATCACTATGAGGGTGAGTGACAACAAGAACTTCTAAACATCCGTCAGTAACATAATCGCTTAATGCTGCCATGACATTGTCTTTATCAGAGGTTTGACCGCCATCAATAAGAACTTCGAAATTTCCATAATCAAAAAGAAGTGAATCACCATATAGATTAATCATCTCTAAGTAGGTAAAAACAATTTGATCATTTGTCCCAGGAGAATATAGAGGACCAAGTGTGTTTCCATTTAAGGCGGGATTGGCAATAACCGTTCCTTCTGTTTGAGTTGATTGCTCCACAACCGTGATTGTTTTTGTGCCAACAACGCCACTGCCGTCTTGAGCAGTCGCTGTGATAATCGCCGTCCCTAATGTTGAAGCAGTGTAGACACCAGCCGAAGTAATCGTCCCAACATTTGCTGACCAATTAACATTTGCATTATCAGCATTTGAGGGAAGTACTGAGGCAGTGAAGGTATAGTCATTATTTTGTATAAATGTTGAAGACGAACAATCAACTGTAATAGAGGTAACAAGAATGCTAACTGAATTGACTGTGACTGAAGTAGTTCCAGTAATACCACTGCCATCTTGAGCAGCAGCAGTAATAACAAATGTCCCTGCACTTGTCGAAGTAAACAAACCAGTTGAATCAATTGTTCCGCCACCAGATGTTGACCAAACGATTGCTTGATTAGAAGCATTAACAGGATTAATATTGGCCGAAAATTGAATTGTTCCACCACGATTGACATTACTATCAGCTGGGGAAACAGATATTGAATTAATCAGCGTATCAGCATGCTCGCTCAAACAACTCGTATCATAAAGACGAATTTGATAAGTAGTATTATAAACAGAAAGAATTCCTTGGAAGTCTATTAGTGTACTATTATTTTTATATGTTGTGAGAATCGCAGTTAAATCATCATATGAGCTGCTCGTGATACGACCGTTCACTGTGACACCATCATAATCAAAAGTAATCGTTTTCGAAGAGATATCCGTTACAGTCATTCCTGATAGAGTAATTAATCTTCCAATATTATTTGCAGTGCAAAAACTTGTGTAATTAGATGAAGAAATATTGGCAGAAACAACAGGATATGGATTGCTAGAAGCATATAGTGATGCGGCAGTTGGGCTTAATTCAATAAGATTATAATAATCGCTTCTCGTTCCAGTAACATCAACTACATTGCCAAGTGAAAAGCCTGCATAACTTGAATTGTTATTATAGATAAAAAGACTTCTGTTTT
This sequence comes from Bacilli bacterium, assembly GCA_041672305.1. Lineage (GTDB taxonomy): Bacteria > Bacillota_I > Bacilli_A > RFN20 > CAG-826 > JAAYDH01. The sequence goes on along the minus strand of JBAYZW010000004.1, from coordinate 2,001 downwards.
GGGATTGAACAAAATAAGAATTGCCCTCAACAGATGTCACAGTTCCTCTGGTTGTGTAAGATGTAGAGGCACTACCTGAATCAACAATAGTAGCAAGTGATGTGTACCCATCAGGAAGCTGACAATCATTTTCCCACCATGTCAATTCATTGTTATATGAAGCGGAAATTCGAATCGATGGATTAATAGCGATAACAAGTGCTGAAATACCAAGAGCGACAATGCTTACTAAAAGGGTTTTTTGGTGTTTCATATCTTTTAGTATATCACTCATCATCAAGAAAAAACTAAATAGTTTTATCGTAAAGTGATTTAAGAATTTAATTCATGATAGAACTATATTTTTAATCGAGAAAAGAAGAAATAAATATAGGTTAAAAATAATTACTCCATTTTAACGGCGGCTGGGATTTTGGGAAGACCTGGCATCGTTAATACTTTGCCTGTAAGACAAACAACAAAGCCCGCTCCAGCATTAACATAAACATCTCGCACATGAATTTTAAATTTCTTGGGAACATTAAGAAGATGCTGATTATCGCTAAAAGAAAGAGGAGTTTTAGCGATGCAAATTGGAATATTTTGATAACCTAGATTTTCCACTATTTCAATATTTTGTTTAGCTTTTTTAGTGTATGTTACACCATCCGCGTGATAAATCTCTTTCGCGATAATATCAATTTTTTGAGTAAGAGGCAGATCCAAATCATAAAGTGGCTTAAAGTGCCCTTCTTTTTTAGAGAGAATATTCTTAACCTTTTGAGCAAAATCAATTGCTCCTAAAGAACCTTTCAAATAGCTATCAACAAATGTCACCTCATATTGTCTCTTTTCACACCATCTAATCAATTCCTTTATTTCTTTACGGGAATCTGTTTTAAAATGGTTAATCGCAATTAAAACGGGGATGTGGTATTGAAGTAAATTTTGATAATGCTGTTCAAGATTTTTAGCTCCTTCAAGCATAGCGGGCACATCTTCCAAATCGAGATGGTGACTATTGGCACCACCATGAAGTTTTAAAGCCTTAATACTCGCGACGAGAACAGCCATTTTAGGATTCAAATGTCCAATTCTTGATTTGATATCAAAGAATTTTTCTGCCCCTAGATCTGCGGCAAAGCCAGCTTCTGTCACCACAATTGGAGCTAATTTCATCGCTAATTTGGTGGCAATTAAAGAGTTACAACCATGAGCAATGTTTGCAAAAGGACCACCATGAATCAAAACAGGATTACCCTCTAATGTCTGCACAAGATTAGGTTTTAAAGCTTTCTTCATTAATTTCATAATGGCATGAGAAATCTTTAAATCACGAAGATAGATAGGGTGACTGTCAAAGGAATAGGCCACAATAATATTATTGATACGATTAAAAAAATCTTCTTCGTTCTCACTGAGACATAGAATAGCCATTAATTCACTAGCAACTGTAATTTGAAATTTCTCTTTACGCCTAACTCCGTCTTTTGGATTATGGCAAATTATTATATCTCGAAGAGCACGGTCATTCATGTCAAGGGCTCGATGCCATACGATTTTCGTTGGGTCAATATTTAATTGATTACCTTGATAAATATGATTGTCAATAATAGCGCTGATAAGATTAATAGAAGAAGTCAGAGCATGCATATCGCCTGTAAAATGAAGATTGATATCTTCGCTTGGAACAACACTGGCTTTCCCGCCACCTGTCGCTCCACCCTTAAGTCCGAAAACAGGCCCTAAAGAGGGTTCACGCAAGCAAAGAAGTGCTTTTTCACCGAGACGATTTAATCCGTCAGCTAAAGCAATTGACATTGTCGTTTTGCCTTCGCCAGTTTTAGTCGGTGTAATGGCGGTTACTAGGACCACATCACCATCTTCTCTACCGCCTAAATCAAGGGATGAAACATCAATTTTAGCTTTATCATGACCATAGAATTCAAAAGCTTGTTTTGGCAACTCTAATTTAGCGGCGATTTTTTCAATTGGCATTACTTTTCTCATTTGTCTCCTCCT
>JBAYZW010000003.1:0-28888 GCA_041672305.1 Bacilli bacterium | reverse complement strand
TTTCTACGAAAAATAGACTTCTTTCATAAGGCTTTTTGCCTTATTAAAAGAATAAGACATTCAGCTATATTTTTCTTTAAAGAAAAAACATAGCAAAAAGAATAGCATGTGGGGGAGTTGGAGCAATTAAGAGACTTAAGATAGTCAAGTAGTGAAGTGCAACTATGAAGATATACTGATTTCTATTTGATTGATTTTAGATAATTGTTAACTAAAGTAAGGAAATTTTCAAAGCATCAGAAATGACTTTTTTTGATCACAAAAAAGCAATAAAAAGTAAAATAACACAAAAAAATGCACAATGGTTTTTTATATAATCATAATTTAATAAAATTATAAGGAATGAAAACAAATAATATAAAATGCTGAGGAATGAACTTTTTAACTCTGGCAGGGGGCACCATTAGAACACAACAGGATTATACAAGTGATCCTGTTTTTCTTTAAATAATTCTAAGTGCAATTTGCACTTTGGACTTGCACTTTGGGAAATTTATAATATAATAATGTTATGAATGAAACAGCAAAGAATAAATATATTATTGATACCGGAATTGGTTTACAGGGAGTAGATAATTTAAAAAATTCATCATACTTCATTAATGAAACAAATAAGTATATTAAAGGTGAAATATCTCTTGACGAGTTAGATTGTATTATTTCTTCTTATTATGAAAGCAAGCCTATTTGTGAAAATAGAGAAGAAGAAGCTGATAAAGTTGCGGTTCGAATTGCCAAAATTATCTCGGAAGATTCTTTTACTTTTACGGTTGGTCAACTTTTATCTATTCATAGAATGCTATTTAGCGATATTCTTAATCACCCTGGAGAAATTAGAACATACAATTTTACTAAGAAAGAGTGGGCTTTAGATGGCGATTCTGTTACTTATGGCGATTATCGTGATTTAGAAATGACACTTCAATATGATTTTGAGCAAGAAAAGAAATTCAATTATAAAGGTCTTAGCCTTAATGAAATCATAGAACACCTTGCGATATTTGTAGCTAATCTTTGGCAAATACATGTTTTTGAAGAAGGAAATACTAGAACAACCGCCGTTTTCTTTATTAAATATTTAAGAAGTTTAGGCTTTAATATTACGAATGATGTTTTCGCAAAAAATGCATGGTATTTTCGAAATTCATTAGTTAGAGCAAACTACAACAATATAACTAAAAGTGTTTATGAAGATCGCTCGTATTTAATTAAATTTTTGAGAAATCTTCTTTTAGAAGAACATAATGATTTGCAAAATAGAAACTTGCATATCTCTACTGTCATGACTCAAGAACAACCCATTAGTAAAGAATCTAAAACACTAAATATCATTAAATCTAATTCAAAAATTACTACTGATGAACTTGCTAAAGAACTTGGTGTTTCATTAAGAACGATAAAAAATATAATGAAATCTTTAGTCGACAAGAAAAAAATAGAAAGAATGAACGGAAAGCGCTTTGGATATTGGAAGATTCGATAAAAAATGAATAAACTAATTTTGCTCGAAGGTTCGATAGACACGAGCAAAGTTTTAGCTGGAAAAGTATTTTCAAAACTGCTGCAAAGTTCTATTTATATTGAAGAGAATTGGGTTGGAAAGACATCCTTTTTGTCCTAACTGACGAAAACAAAAGAAATTTTAGAAAAATTATTAACGTAATTAGAATGCTTTTCTTAACAATAAAATTGTCATTCTTGGTTGACCCATGAATCAACAAAACATCATTGATATTATTAGTGGCGAGTTGGCTCTTATGATTATTCTTTTTTTAATTCTTGCAAGTCAAGGAGTAATTGCAAAAAAGACCAAATAATCAATTCCTATTTGAACTAATTGCACACGAGTGTGCTTTTCACATCATGAAACAATGTCTCATTATGCTATTTTTGATTTAGCAACTGGTTTATGTTGTAGCATTCAAGAAATCTGATACAAGAATTCTGTCTTTGAGTTGTATACAATTTGTAGACAACTGAAATGTATTATGCTATCATAAAATTATGATAAAGCATTCAATTCGTTATTTTTTAAATCGAAAAGTGAGAGCAACATGGGACACAGAAGAGAATAAGTGGTGGTATTCCGCCATTGATGTGATTATTTCTATCACCGACTCTAAAAGTCCTCGAATCTATTGGAATACTCTAAAAAGAAGACATCCCCAGTTGAATACATTTTGTCGACAACTGAAATTGTTTGCTTCTGATGATAAGAAATATAATTCTGATGTTATAGATGAAAACGGAATTAAAAAACTTGCTTTTATTATTCATTCTCCGCAAAACGAGAGCTTTCTAAAATGGATTTCAGGCAATTTGGATCCTATTGATGAACAAAGCAAACAGAAAGCCTATGATTTTTATAAAACAAATTTAATTCAGGAGGAAGAAGTCGGAAAAACAATTTCTCTTCAGAAGATTCATGGTTATTTATTTGAAGGCCTATATCCTTTTGCGGGCAAAATCAGAACAAAAACTATATCCAAAGGTGGCTTCACATTTGCAAATGGTGATTATTTGCCAGTTATATTACGCAACATTGATAAAATGCCTGATAGGACATTTGATGAAATTGTCGATAAATATGTCGAAATGAACATAGCTCATCCATTTCTAGAAGGCAATGGTAGATCGACGAGAATTTGGCTTGATTTACTATTCATTCATCGCCTTTCTGAATGTATCGATTGGTCTATGATTGAAAAGAAATCATATTTAGATGCCATGGCACAAAGTCCCGTTAATTCAAGACCTATTTACGAACTTTTGAAGTCCGCATTAGTGGACGACATTGAGAACAGGGAATTGTTTCTTAAAGGTATCGACTATTCCTATTATTACGAAGAAATTGAATAAATGTATTATGTAAAATAAGTTTATGAGGTTACTATTTGAAATTAATGCTTTAATTAGAGAAACGAAAGAAGAAAGTGGTTTATCGATTAAACTAGAGACCATAAAATAGTATGACTATGTCCTTAGAATTCAAAAAGATGATGGTCGTGAACATAATTCATTTATTCAACGATAAGATTAATGAAATAATTTTCCAAAGTGGAATCAACTTCATAGAACATCCCATCCCGCAATGGTTTATATAACTTGTGATCGATGATATAGAACCGATCTCGTAAGGTGGTTAATAAACCATCTTTGCTGATCTTGTAGAAGAAATAACAATTCATAGAATAGTCCATATTTTCGATTTCAATGGTGGTTTTAAAATGATTATTAAGAAGGGAATAAAGATTATCACTTAGTGTTTTCGAAGCCGGTAATTCGACGATTTCTTTATAATTATAGAGTTCCCCACAACCATAGTAGTAATGATAATTATCATAGTTACTATAGTAATCAAGAGTTTCATCATAGTCATCGATGCTGACATATAGTTCATATCTCCATGCGTCAACCAGAATGGTATACATATCAAAAGGCGCAAAAGAGATATGTCTACCAATAGTGTCACCAATCTCCACAACTTCTTCATCCCAAACATCATCGGACACTTCATAAGTATCGCCCACAAAACATCTCGCATCAGAATTGGGATACAAGGTGTCATAGAATCCAGTTTTATAGGTGACATCATTAATGATGAAAGTTGAGGGAGTTCCATAGCCAAAACAAGATGTTAAAGAGAAGGAAAATACTCCAATACTCGTTAAAAAGATGTTTTTATTTAACTTTTTCATATGTTTAGTATTATATTCTTGTTTGAAAAGAAATGTTCATTGCTTATTTTGTGACGAGTACAATAATAATTAATCTTGACCCCTTGTTATCACTGATTAATTTCCTTGATTTAAAGTTAATAATTTGTTTTACTATATTAGTAATCGTCACGCAAGCTGAATAGGCTTAGACGATTATTTTTATATAATAATAAGCAAGATAATAAGCAAGATAATAAGCAAGATAATATTGTTTTTTATTAATAAAATAGTATGATATAACTATGGGAAGATATTATCCGCCTTTCAATATTACAAATGAGATGCTTTCATTAGTTTCTTCTATTATGGAAAAAGTAGGAAACATTTCTTCTTTTAACAACCTTTCCAAATATCCTGTTTTAAGAAAGCAAAACAGAATTAAATCAATTCATTCTAGCTGCGCTATTGAGGCTAACTCTTTATCTCTTGATCAAGTTACTGATGTAATTAACGGAGCTAAGGTTATCGGTCCTCAAAAAGATATTTTGGAAGTTAAGAACGCAGTTGAAGCCTATAATCAAATAGAAAAAATCAATCCTCTTAAAGAAAACGACCTAAAATCAATTCATTTTGTATTTGGAAAAAATGTCGTTTTAACTCCTGGAAAATATCGATCTGGTAACGAAGGTGTTTCGGATCAACAAGGCAATGTGATATTTATTGCCCCTCCTCCAACGATGGTTCCGACATTAATGAGCGAATTATTTAGTTGGCTTTCTCACGAATATAAAAATATCAGTCCTTTAATTCTTTCTTCTGTTTTTCATTATGAGTTTGTCTTTATTCACCCATTTAGTGATGGCAATGGTCGAACAGTTAGGTTCTGGCAAAATGCCTTATTAGGTAAATGGAAAAATGTTTTTTATTGGCTTCCTATTGAAAACCAAATTCATAAGTATCAAAACGAATACTATGAAGCTATCAGCAAATCTCATATTAACGGCAATTCAAATGCCTTCATTGTATTTATGCTTAAGATGATTGATAAAACATTATCTGAATTAATCGTGGAGACTAATCAAATTGATCATTCGATGTCCATTTATATCGATAAATTATTGAAATTTTTAAGAAATAATACTTGGTATACGTCAAATCAGATTTTAGAGTTACTTAATCTCAAGAGCAAAGAAACATTAAGAAAGAATTATTTAAATCCCGCCATTGAAAGTGGATTAATGATTTTAGAATTTCCTGATAAACCAACTTCAAGAAATCAAAGATATAAAATCAATAAAAATTAAAATTATTGATAGTACCTCAAATTTTCTCTTATGCTCATTGTCTTTCATCTAAAATATCTCCTTATTAAAATAGAAATCGCATTATAAAAATGATTTTTTTAAATAGCAAATTCAATAAAATATATTTGAGTTTATCAAATGTTATGAATAATAACTATGTAAATAAAGATAAAATGTCATAAGTTATTAATATGAAATTCAATTTAAAAAAGTTTCGTTTGGAAACTGGACTATCTCAAAGCCAATTAGCGGATAAGATGCACGTTTCAAGAAGCGCGATTGCGCGATGGGAAAATGGTTTTGGTTATCCAGAGTTAGAAAATTTTAAGATGCTAAGTGTCGTTTTGAAAGTTCCGATGGATCAACTTCTAGTTCTTGACAATGAACACGAGCCAAATTATTTAAAGTATAAGCAAACCATCGATAAAAAACTCTCACTCTATCTCATCTTTTCGACCATTCTTTTAGCTTTATGCTTTATTGGAGGTTTCTCTTGCTTTGTGATATATTTTGCTCTCCTTCCAAGAGCAGCTTTTCTCATTATCATGATGATGTGTTTTTTCATCACCCTTCTCGCTTTGATTGGAGTCGGATTTTTCTCATTTTTAAAATTCAAAAATATAAAGAAAACACTGAAATATATAGTGATAGTGTTATCTTTTGGTATTTCTTTAGGTTTAGCTTTTTTTGTCATTGCTGGTTTAATTAAATATTCTTATCGTGCGATGACACCAGTTATGTGGACTTATATGACTATCTCTATCATCCTTTTTATTTTAGGTTTATTGCTTATCTTTGCTTTGCCAATAAATAAAAAGAGTTTTTTTAATCAGAAAAAATAATCAAATACTAGGTGCTGTGGGACTTTATTTTGAGATATTGATCTTAAACTGACTAATTTTTTAATTAAGAATTACTCCTATATAATTAAACAAAAATTTCAATATCGCTATTTTTTTGGTTATTTTGAAATTTATTTAATCATATAAAAAGGACATTTTTTATTGAATTATAAATAAGACACTAACGCATGAAATTAAAATTCTCATTTGTATAAAAACGTTTGTTCTTAAATCAACTAATTTGCAATCAAATCTTTGAATAAATTGAATTCTATCAATGTCATTATGATTCTTTTTTTATTTTTTGGTATAACCATTTTGACAATTGCATGATAAAACTTGTTAATATGATAGGTGTCTATCGAAATGAAAAATAATGATAAATATGTTAATTAATAGAAAGAAACAATAATCAATCTTCAAAGATAAAAAATGTTGCAAATTTGCATATTTTCAAATAATTATTGCATTGTTGTGCTACGTTTATGTGCCTATACTAAAATTACTACACTTGTGGAGGAATACACATGAATAAAATAGGATCTAAGCTTTGGTGCTTATCGCTTATTGCTGTTTTGGGGTCGACTTTTTTAGTTGGATGCACAAACAATTATAATGGCGATGGTGGCGTGAATGTTGATGATGATGAACTTCAACAGATTATGTCAAAATATGATGATTTGAATTATTCATATACTGGAGATCCATGCACAATTTCTTTAGCTCACTGGGATGGAATTGGTGAAAATATTGAGAGATCTGTTATTGAAGCTATGCTCAAAGGTTTTGAAATACGCTATCCAACTATTAAAGTGAATGTTGATATTTTGTCAAGTTATGAAACAACTTATCCAAATCGTTTAGCAGCAGGAAATGTCCATGACGTTTTTATGATGCCTGATGGTGATTTTCCAGCTTGGGCTAGTATGAATAAATGTGTTAATTTGGATCCATTTATCAACGCGAGTGAATTATTAGATACGGATGCAATGTATGAATCATCTTTAACAAGATATCGTTATAATGCTTCAACAGGTTTGCCTAGTGAAACTGGCATTCAACTTGCTCTTCCAAAAGATATTGGACCAACAGTTATGTACTATAATAAAGATATTTTTGATGAAATGGGCGTTGCTTATCCTAGTAATACAGAAACAATGAGCATTGAAGATGCTACGACGATGTGGAAAAGTCTTGTTAAAAAGACTGATGATGGCACAGTTCAAAGATATGCTGTTTCAGATTTATCAATTGAAGGATTAGTTTGGTCTGCTGGTGGAGATTTCTTGAACGATAGTCGCACCGCTTTTCCTAGTGATACAACGACTTTAAATGGATTAAAAAGAGGATATCAATATTTGCAAGATGCTTATGTGACTGATTGCATCACTCCTCCATCTGAATTTACGGCTGGTTATAGTGGCGATACATTATTTAGTCAACAAAGAGTGGCTTGCTTCATTGGCTTAAAAGCAAATGTTACAGCCTTTAGAAATTTGTCTTTTAATTGGGATGTTTGTCCAGTGCCTGCTTTTAAAGTCAATCCTAGTAAAAATGCATGGTCTGGTTCAGTTGGCTATTCAATATATAATGGTGGTTCTCATATTGAGGCAGCCTGGAAATTGGTTGAATATATTGCTTCAAGAGAAGGACAAGAAATTCTTTCCGCGACGGGATTTCAAATTCCTGTTTATGAAGATTTATCTTATGATGAAGATTTTCTAGCGCGAGAAAAAGCAGCGGGACCAGAAAATTTTGAAGCTTTTCTTTCCGCAGCAGCGAATCAAAGTTATGGAACTTGGCAATATCGTCAAGATTCACGTTGGAAAAGTCTTGGATATGATGCAACTTCAGAATTATTGTTCTCATCTGATCCCAATACGAGAATAACGGTTGATGAATTTATAAGTAGAGCTCGTACTGCTGTTACTCAATATTTGTAATATTTTAAGGAAAATATGGTTCGTCAAGGAATAAAAAGAAAAAAGGTACAAGACGCAATAACTGGATGGGCTTTTGTATCGCCAATTATGATTGGCATGCTTCTGTTTCTAGCCTTTCCACTTACTTTTGCCTTTATAATATCTTTTTCTAATTATTCTTTGGGAACTGGTTTTGAAGCTAGCAATTTCGCTTTTATCGGTTTTACTAACTATATCTCTGCCTTTCATGATGAATATTTTATGCAAGGCATGATTAATATTTTAATCACTTGTATAGGAGTGCCAATTGGCCTTGTTATTGCTCTTCTTTTATCAAGTTTATTAGTCTCTAATCCACGTTTCTCAATCGTTTTTAAATCTATATATTATGTGCCGACAATTTGTGGAGCAGTCGCAATTACATTTATATGGTCATGGATGTTCAGCCCTATGTATGGCATTATCAACACAATGTTGACCGATATGGGATTAGAAACTGTTAATTTTCTCGGCAAGGATCTTTTCTTGCCATCGATGATTACTATTGGTATTTGGTCTAGCTTAGGAACATCAATTTTGCTTTTATTTGCTTCTTTAAAAGGCATATCTAAATCTTTATATGAAGCAGCCAATATTGATGGTGCAAATTTTATTCAAAAGTTTTTCCATATTACTTTACCAGCTGTTTCTCCCACTGTTTTTTATATTCTAGTAACTGGTATTGCTGGTACTTTTCAGGAATTTACTTTATTCCAAGTTATGCGTGGAGGTGTGGTGACTATGTGGTCAATTACACCAGCTTGGTGGATTTATAATTATGCCTCAGGTGGCTATGGATTTAATCTAGGATATGCTTCAGCGATGGGTGTTATTCTCGGCTTATTCATTTTAATTATTTCCGCAATTCAATTCATCGTTTCAAGATTATGGGTTCATTATGATTCGTGATAAAGGAAAAGCGTTGATAAAAAAGAGATTAAAACCATCATTTTATGTGGGGAAAATAGTCTCTTATCTCATTTTAACATTATTAGGTGTTATCATTATTTTTCCATTTTTATTTGCTCTATCGACATCATTTACTTCAGCAGATAATATCTATGATTTTCAATGGATTCCTCAACCAATAGATATTGGTAATTATGTTCAATTTTTTAGTGAAAACAATGTTTTTCAAGCCTTGGGTTTAACATTTGCTTATGTTATTCCGGTTGTCTTTGTTGGAACATTTATGAGCATGCTTGCTGCTTATGCATTTGCACGAATAAATTTTAAAGGATCAAAGATTGCCTATTATGGAATTTTAGCTACTGTTGTAGTTCCTTCAATTATCACTTTAGTTCCAAGTTATATTTTGTTTACTAATGTCTATCATTGGACTGGTACGCCTCTTCCTATCATTATTCCTGGAATGTTTGGCGGAGCTTTAACGATGTTTTTCTTAGCGCAATACTTCAAAACTCTGCCAAAAGAATTAGAAGAAGCAGCTCAAATTGATGGAATGTCAAGAGTTGGTATATTTTTGAAAATCATCATCCCTTTATCTATCCCGGCTATTATCACGCAGATTATTCTTTCCTTTAATGGCTGTTATAACGATTATCTAGGACCATTACTTTATCTAGGTGGAAATGAAGAACTTTATACTATTCAGTTACTCGTTGCTAGTATTCAAACTGCTAGTTCAAAGCCTTACACATTAATGATGGCTGCAGCTATAACTGCTTTGATTCCAACTTTTATTTTATATATTTTCTGTCAAAAATATTTCGTTGAAGGCATTGCCATGACTGGACTTAAATAAGGAGTAAAAATATGAAAAAAAATTTATCGAGAATGCTTGTCGCTATTTCTATATTGGCAGTATCATTGACCTCATGTAATAATTCTTCGTCATCTGATGATCCGACAAAAAATTATTTTGTTGGTCCAGATGCTCCATCTGGTTCTATCGTAACTATTAATAACGAGCCAGCTCTTATCAATGATGATGATTATCTTATTTTTCCTAAGGAAAGTGCCTCTTATGGAGTAGCTCTTTATAGTGGCGCTTCACATTATCTTGTCTCATTTAATGACGAACCCGTCACTCTTCATGTTCGTGGACCAAACAGTGGTTTGCTAAATCAATTTATTGAAACAGTTTATAAAGCAGCTTACTCACAAGTAGAAGCCACTAATTATGGTTATTCATGTAAAAGTGTAATTGAAACCTCTAATGGATCGAAATTTATTATTTTTGATTCGTATTATATCAATGGAGATGAAGGTTTCTTAGTTGATCGCAAAGTTAATGTTGCTAAAGAAAATACTAAAGATGTTGGTTTTGCTAGTGTTTATTCATTGATTAACGCTGATGAATCAACTAATGTCGATTCATTTCAATATTTTATTCCTTCAATCTTATATAAAGATACAAGCAATCTTGGTGCAGGAGCTATCGCTTCAAATCTATATCTTGATGCCTTATATGTGAAAGAAACAAGAATGGGCTTGCCGATGGCTATGTTGCATAATATTTCAAGTGATTATTATTTTTCTATTTCTCATGCTTATCCCGAAATATCAGCTAATGGAATTGTTGGTGGAGGAACCTCTGGAGATGTTAACGCTCTTATTCAATATGGGGCTTTTGGCTTTACTATGGAGACAATTAGTGTAGATTTTGTCTATCCTTGTGCTGAAGGTCCAGTTACATATGATTCGGGTTCAACGTGGGCTCGTCGATATCATCCTGTTCAAGTTGGTGTTGATCATGAAGTGACATTAGCTATATCTACTAATCATACTGATTCATTTAATGATTCATTAGTTGATTCATATTTAAATTCTTATCAATATATTGGTTCAAATGTGACTAAAATTGATAATGACATTGCTTATGATCAAGCAATTGAAATATTTGATAGCGAATATGTTCAATATGGCACTTCAGATATATCAGCAGGCGTTCCTTGGCAATTAGCTCTTGATGGTTCTGATACTGATTCAAAAGTTATGTCATTTCAGATGGGGTTTGTTGGTCAACAAACTTCAGTTGGCTATCAATTATATCGAGCGGGAAAAGAACAAAATGATGCTTCATTAGTGGCGAAAGGTCTCAATATTTTGAATTTCTGGACCTCGTCTCGCATAAATTCGACATATTTTCCGTATGTTTGGTGGGATCCTGCTAATAATTCTAGTGGTGGAACATATCGCTCTTATTCTTGCTTTTTACGTTGTATGATTGATGGAATGCAAGGCATTTTAGATGCTTATCAATATTCAAAGTCAATTGGAGACGAGCGAAGTGAATGGCTTAGTGTTCTTATTAATTTCACTAATCATTTAGTGGCTAAACAAAATAGTGATGGTTCATTTTGTCGAGCATATACAACATCTGGTTCAGTTGCAAGTGTTCCATCTGATTCCGATGTTCAAGGATCATCAACGTTAAATACACCAATCGCTATTAGATTCTTAAAAGAAATGTATGAAGTGACAAATAATATAACTTATTTGAATTCCTTAATTTCAGCAGCGGAATATTCTTATAGTGAAATTTATCAATCGCTTGGTAAATATGTTGGTGGAACGCCTGATAACCCCAATGTTGTAGATAAGGAAGCGGCAATTTATGCACTATATGCTTTTAAAGCGGCATATGAAGTGACAAACGAAAGCAAATATCTTGATGCTATGTTACATGCGGCAGTATGCTCTCTTTCATGGACATTTGTCTATAATTTTGCTTGCCCATCATCAACTTCTGCAGTTGATCCTTATAACCCGTTTAAAAATGGTAATACTATTGGTTTTTCGATTATTGCTACTGGACATGGTGGAGCCGATTCTTATTCATCGTATATTTGGTACGATATTTATAAAGTTTATGAATATACAGGTATTAGTTCTCTTCTTAATGCCTCTATTTTAATAGAGAATGGTTCAAAAATGAACACTGATTACTATGGTACGATGGGATATGTCTATCGTGCTCAAATGCCAGAAGCTTCGAAAATTTCTGATTTCAGCTTTTCATCCGTTATGGTGTGGTTACCATGGGGCTCAATTGCTAATATAATGCCTATCACTCATCTTATTGACGATTATGGTGTTTCAATGATTGAAGATATCGCTTAAGGAGAAGAAATATGAAAAATAAAAAAATGATTGCCTTGATTGCCGGTTTATTTACTTCATTGTTAGTTGTTGGCACAATTGGATCTTTCGCTACTAATATGACTGCTGAGGAAACTCATGCGGAAAGTTCTTTTGTCGCTAGCGAATGGGCGGGAGTTTATAATTTTGTCAGTCCTACGCCATATACTGTAAATGAAAATTCTATTGTCGGCAGTAATAACTCAACTATTCGTGGCAATTTTTTAGTTAAGAGTAGTGATGTTGCTATTGGTGATTATGAAGTTTCTATCGTTGCTTCAGGAACGATGGGATATCCAAATACAAAGAGTGTTCATATTGGTATTGTTCCTTGGTATCTTGATGATAATAACTTTTTGCTTGCTTATATGGACTGGGATCCAAGTGAACAAACAAATGGTATGAGAGAATTGCAATTAACGGGAAGAATTGAAGGGAAAGCACCCTACATTTATCGAGACCCATCATTTGTGCAATCGGAATGGAATGATGTTTGGATGATTGGAGATAATGAACAATATGCTGTTCCGGAAAATAGCACAATCAATTTTAAAGTTACTAAAACATTGACTGAAGCAGGAGACGCAGATTTGTTCTCTTTGTATTTAAACAGCAATCTTTTGGGATATTTTATTATTCGCGATACAGTGAAATATGCTAATAAGGCTGCTAGTGTTGGTGTTTATGCTTATGATGACACAGTAACTTTTTCTGATTTTACAGTTAATTCACTTAATAATACGGCAACTTATGCCAAAATTGGAACCGATGGTTCAGGTAAATCTGCTAATGAAGCATGGAATGTAACTGATAATGTTTATTCTGTCAATTCTCTTGGCGGAACAGATTGGAAAAACACCATGTTAGTGAAAAACAATTCTTATAAAACTAGTGGATATGAGATTTTTTATGATATTAGTTCATTAAATCATGATACTACCTATGGTATTGGTGGAATTATATCTTATAAAGATGGATACAATTATTTAGCGGGAATTGTCGATGTTACTTCAACTGGTGTCATGGTTGGTTTTGCAGGGAAATATACCACTAGCGAGCTTGAAGAAATTCAATATGTTAATGTGAATGAATTCACTCTATTGGATGGTTTTGATTCAACTAGTATTACGAATATTGGCGTCGCTAAACATGGATATAATTATGAGCTCTATATAAATGGAAATATTGTTTATGAATATCAAAATTCTGAGTTAATTGCTGGTCAAGATGTGGGAATATGTCTTTATGGTGTAGAAGTGAATTTATCGAATGTAACCATTACTCAATTAGCTTATGTTTCTTATGATTGGTATATGCAAACATTAAATGGCCGCGAATCATATATTTCTGCGAATACTCAAAATTCCATTACTAGTCCAGGTGGATATTATAATTTTAAAGCTGCTTCTATTACATCTGGTGATACGAATAAATTAACCTCTATATATTTTCCTACTACTTATTATGAAAACGTTTCAATCTCACTTACAACTGCGACTGAAATAACTTCTGAAACTGTGTTTGGAGTTTATCCATGGATAGAAAATCCATCTCGTTATTTTAGAGTGATGGTGACTGCGAGTAAGATTATTGCTGAATATCAATTTGATGAAAGTACGGATAGTGAAGAATTTGATTTACCAACTTCATATACATTTGTATGTCCTGATACTGAAACCAGAACTCTTTCTGTCAGCATTAATCAAGGCGTCGCAACGATAAAATTAGGAATGAATTCTGATGAATTAACAACAATTACAGATTCTTTCACTATCTTGGGCAGAAATTTATCAAATGTCGCTAATGTCGGCATTATTGCAGCCGGTACAGCGGTTGGATTTGAGAACGTCTCTTTAGATGGATACGCTGCTTATGATGAAGTGATTGAAAATGATTGGCATACCTATGGTAGTCGTGCTTCATCTTGGTTGCTAATTGATGATAATACTTTTTCATGTAGTCAAAGTTATGGCACAACATATATGCAAGATCGAGCCTTAACAGCTAATTTTAATGTTCAAAACTTTTATTCCGGTGCGACATTTACTGCCTCTAATTTAAGTGGTTCCGAACAAAAAGCTGCTCTTGTTCCTTATTTTAAAGATTTTAATAATTATTTAATTGTGATGTTTTCAAAATGGACAGTTAATTCCTCAGGCTCAATCGTTATAACTGGTCGTTTAAATGGCGAAGTATTAGGTGGAACTGAGTGGCATGAATATACAAGTGTCTCCTATATTTTTGAAGATACAGCAAATAAACTGGAAACTCAAATTGATGAAGATACAGTTTATGTCTATTTAAATGGATCAACTAATCCGACTTTATCATGTACATTAGAAGGTTTATCAACACGTGATTTAACACAACAATATTCAGGATTCTTCTTTTTTAATTGTGATTTGCTTATTGATAATTTTAATATTTCATCACAAGAACGCGTTTATTCTTTTGATGAGAAACCTGTTATTGCATATTATGGTTCTCTTACGACAACTGCTTATGTTAATGATTCAATTTCACTTCCTATTTTTACAGCCTCTAATTCTATTGGTGATATTTTAACTCCTGTTATCAATGTAACAGATCCTAATGGAGACGCAGTCACTGTAACTAATAATAAATTCACGCCTTCAATAGTTGGCACTTATCATGTTGAAGTAAATTGTGAAGATTCGTGGGGTAATACCGCCGATCCGCTCGACTATGATATTGTAGTAAGTGAGAGAATAGTTGATGACGGTGGAAATGATTTACCATATCAAGCGATTATTGTTATTTCTATTTTTGGATCGTTAGGAGCAATTGCAATTGGTTTAGGTATCTTCTTTACAATTAGAAGTGTTAGAAAAAAGAAAATGATAAAATAAAGATTATGGCAAAAAGAAAAAATTATTACGTTGATGATTTTTTAGAAGGATCATATATTTACTATAGTAAAATTCAACTGATCAAGCAGCCTTACTTAATTTATCCACGTCTTTATGGATTTCAAAGAATTGGACCTAAATATTATAATGAAATGGAATATTGGAATGAATATACCATCATTTATACCATTAGTGGTTCTGGCGTTCTTACAATTGATAATCAGCCATATATTTTAAAACCTTATGATTTAATATTTGTTGAAAATAATTCATATCACTCTTTAAAGCCAATTCCAGGCTCAGAATGGAACATTTATTTCACGCATCTATATCAGAACCAAATTGTTAGTGAAATTTATCAACGATTAAATGCTAATTATGGTCCTGTTATTTCTAATATTCGCGAGGACCTTTTTGTCCCTTACATTTTAAAATTATGTGAACTTCACAAGAATTGGAATTCTTCAACCCCTTATTTGATGTCATATACAATTTATGAAATGTTAGTTCGTGTTCTTGAATACGCTCTTAAAAAGAATCCTTCTAAAATTAATAGCAAAATAATCTCAGTCATTAATTTTATTAATGATAATTATACTAGTAATATTAGTTTGAATGATATTCTAAATAAATGTAATTATTCGAGAACCCATCTTGAACGAATTTTTAAAGAAGCAACAAAGACAACGATTAAGGATTATATTATTCAATTGAGATTAGCTTTAGCGAAGGAACTTATTACTTCAACAACAAAAACATTTGAAGAAATAGCAATGACAATTGGTCTTAATGAATATCGTTCACTTCATTATTTATTTGTTAAATATGAAAAAATGACGCCTTCAGAATATCGGCGTAAAAAAACAAAAGCAATTGTCAAAAAAAGCCAATTAGTTAATAAACTACAATAAAAGTGGAGAAATTAAATCCCCACTTTTTTATTTGCTATAAAATTATTTTATTTAAATCGATAAATTAATTTATAAGTGTCGGTTGATTCTGCATCAAGTTTCTTGAAAGTTTTAGCAGGATATTTAGAAATAGTTGGTTCAATTCCGCAAGCATAATCTTGGCAGGCCATTGATTTCCATTGAATCATATAGGGCAGTTTATCTCCATCCCATTCTATAGATACTGAATGATTGTTATTTGCAAGTTCCGCATGCATTTTTTGTCCGCCATTTATGGTATGAACAAACACTTCTTCAGGTTTTCGTGGTTTTGGAGATTCAAAGTTTGACCAATTATTGATATTGCTACCAGGTGCATAAATGTCTATAGCTTTATGATCTATTGATAATTTAGCGTGCTCATCAAGTAGTGGATAACCTAAATTATGATGATACATAATAATATATTCATCGCTGGCAAAACTTTGATTGGTAATTTCATCAACAAGTTCAAAAGAAGACTGACCATATTCTAATGTAATTGTTCTTTTTAATTCGATATTGGCACCAAAAAGGGCTGTATAATGCATAATTCCCGAGATAATGAGAAATAGTTTCCCATTTTCTTCAATAGTTTGGTAACTTAAATTCTCAGCAGGAAGATAAGTATAAGTTCCGTGCTGTTGAATTTTTTTGCCTTTAATTGTATCTTCTCCCATGCAGTTATCTAATCCGCATGTATAAAGAAAACCACCTGGAAAAGAATTGACAAATTGATATCCATTTGTTCCAATTAATGATGGCGAAATTTCTCCATTTTTAGAGATAAATGCGACATTTTCACCACGATATTCAACGCGTAAAATGTCAAGACCTCGATCTGGATTTATATAAAGAGTTAAGACACCATTATGGGCTACGATACAATCGCAGCCTTTGGCTTTCCCATCTTTAAAAGTAAAGCGATAGGCGCCACATAAAGATTCTAATGATGAAACATATTCTTTCATTTTGTTAAATTAGAAAAAACAGCAAGAATTTCTTCAAGTTTTTTCTCCTCCGCTTTGGTTGCAACGTCACAGATATCATGATAGAAACCAGTTGGCTGTTTTTCGATGAGGGCTTTGGCAGCTGCATAACCTTCATATGACATATAAGTATAGTAATTAATTTTATTAATTCCGGCTTTAATGGCTTCAATATAATCTGCATGCTGTAAACCTGAGCCCCCATGCATTACTAATGGAATATTACTGAGTTTTCGCACTTGACGAATAATATCAAAATTTAAAATAGGTTTTGTTTTATAGATGCCATGAGCAGTTCCAAAAGCAATGGCTAAAGCATCAATTCCTGTTTTTTCGACAAAGTCAGGTACTAATTTTGGATCAGTATAATGGCTTTTTGCTTCATCACTTCCTGAATCGCCAGATTCGCGATTTGGCAATTGCCCTAGTTCTGCTTCCACTGTAACTCCACGAGCATGAGCATAATTTACCGTTTTTTTAGTGATTGCAATATTATCTTCATAATCTAAAAGAGAAGCGTCAATCATCACTGAACTAAAACCTAAATCAATTGCTTTTTTACAAAATTCAAATGATTCACCATGATCGAGATGAACGCAAACTGGAACATTGGCTTTTTTGGCCATATCAAGCATAATTGGTCCAATAATTTCAATTTTCATTAATGAATCATGCAATTGTGCATGAGCAATAATTAGAGGAATATTATACTTTTCAGCGACACTAATCGCAGCAATTAATGTTTCTAAATTAGGTGTATTGATTGCTCCAACCGCGGTGTGCGTTTGACGACTGACTTTGAAAATTTCATTTAAATTTACTAACATTTTATTTCTCCTTTAAAAAACTTTAATGTCCCAACCTAAATAATTTTGAAGTGCTTCTTTCAAAACTAATTTATAGTTTCCATAAGTATATGAGACATGATGATGATAATTATTGTGAATAACATATAGTAGTAATTCCTCTAAATTATCAAACTGTGTCACTCCACTTGAACCGAAGAAAGCTGATTCGACTGGCTCACCAGTAATCTTAGCTTCGCCAGCATAAAAAGCAATTTTTCCATCTTCAACTTTTGCGGAAGCATAAGTGATGGATCCCTTTTTAAGTTTTCCAACATTGACGCCCCATGAACAATTATTGCCATAAGATTTTTCAAACATTTTATGAACTTGAACTTCAGGCTTTCCTTCGACCATTGAGTTTGCCATTGGTCCACAATGAAAGAGAATGCATTTATTTTCTGCATCACCATAATTGTTGTTCCAATCCATGACAGTAGCTGGTTGATTATCACACAGTGATAAAGCTTTCATTGCTAATGCATTATAAACATCAACTTCACAAGTAGTTGGAATGCCAATTGTGTTTAAATAACTGGCGATTGCACAAACAGAAATTTTTTTGACTGCAGGGAATTCATTCCAGCATCGAATGCCAATTGCATTAAGATGATATTGTTTTACATATTGAAGAATAGCGACTAATGTTTTGGCCATATAAAGGGTTCGATCATCAGGAACATGAGTGAAGTCCGTGTAAGCTTTTAATTTTTCTATTGTCTTTAAAACTTCATTATCATCATCTTTTAAATGATCAACATGATCAAACAATTCGCTCAAATCAATAGTTTCAACTGTAATACCATTTTTTTCGAGACTTACTTCATCAAAACGAACTGTTTTAAAAGCAGTTGCTCTAGCGCCAAGAGCACCAATAACGAGTCTTTTTAAACCATTGGTAACATTGCATATTCTGGCAAAATTTTGTATTTGTTCGATAAAAAGAGGATCAAGAGGATGAATGACATGTGGTTTGAAAACTGTGTATTTAATTCCACATTGATTAAAGTAATTGCATATTGAAATTTTTCCACAGAAAGCATCGCGTCGATTAGCAAAATCCATGTGCCCAATCTCATCTGGATAAGCTTGTATTAAAATTGGCTTATTAAAATCTCGTAAAGCTTTTACAGCTCCTGATTCGTCAGAGAAATTAGGAAGGCACATAATCACGCCATCAACTTCATCGTAATGTTGTTTAAGCCATTTGGCATAAATCCAACCATCATTTTCACTAGTAATGGCACCATATTTAGTGGCATTTTCATCAAGACAGATATATTCATGTCCAGCCTTAGTTACAGCTAGACACATATCCTTTCTTGCTCCGGATACTAGTGATTCCGGAAAGAAACCTCGATTTCCAAAAAACAGCGCAAATTTCATATTATTTATCTCCTTTTAGTTGTTTTAATAATGGATAGAGTTTGATATATTTAACAAATTTATCATTATATAAATTCACTAAATTTTGATTGGGAATGTATATATTTTTAATGCGGTTATCATTACGAATAAGCGCTTCGATAGATAAATGCGGATTAAGAGCGTGCATGCATAAAATAAAACAGCCATATATCCCTGTTTCAGATTGCTTAACGGTAACAATTTTTTGATTAAAAATATCGCTTTTCATCTGCAACCAAGAATCAGATTTAGCTCCTCCTCCTGTTGCGATAATTGCATTTATTTTTAGACCTTCTTTTTCTAATAAAGATATATTCAATTTTATTTCGAAAGTAGTGGACTCCATTAGAGCAAAATATATTTCATCTCTTTGTGTGCTTTGTGTTAAACCGATAATAGCACCAACTGATTCAGCATCTAAATATGGAGTTCCTGTTCCATCAAAATGAGGAAGAATTAATAAATCAGTAGGAAGATTAATTTTTTTATTAGCATAATGCTGATAAAAATCTTTGCCTTCTGTAATTAACGTTTTACTTTCAATGGTCAATATTTTGTCCTTAAACCATTTTAATAATCCTCCACCCGTAGAGGTAAAAGCATAAGTAATGTATGTGTGGGGAATGATATATGGCACAACGCAGTAATTGTTGTCATAAAAGGATTGATTAGTAGGAATGTTTTTAAATGTAACGGCTAAACATTCAGCGGTTCCTGTGCCATCTGTTGCCATGTCTTGTTTGTAGACGCCACTTCCGATAGCAGCCATGACTTGATCGTGACCACTTGATAATATGAGACAATTTGGATTGATTCCTAATTGAATTGCAACATCTGGCTTGATTTTACCAATAATTTCTGAACATTCATGAAGAGAAGGAAATAAGTCAAAATTTAAATCAGCTTTATCAATTATTTCTTTTGACCATATTTTGTTTTTAACATCAAAGCACATCGTACGAGATGCTAAAGAATAATCACATTGTGCAATGCCACTTAATGAATAAACAATAAAAGGAGATACTAAAAGTATTTTTTTAGCTTGTTGATATATGGAAGGTTGATTATTTTTTAGATATAATAATTTAGAAATTGAAAACATACGATTTGGATTGACACCAGCAATATTTTGAATTGCTTGTCGATCTATTTTTTTATTGAGTTGATCTATCTCTTTATTGCCTAAATTAGAGATGAATAATATAAAGTCACAGATTGGTTGGCCTTTATCATTAATTAAAGTAAAAGCTTCGCCAAATGACGAAAAACACATGGCATCTATTTTTCCATCGACAGATTTAGCTAATGAATGAATAACTTTAAAAGTTGTGTCTTGTAATTTTTTAGGAGAAATGTAAGAAATTTTATCTTTTTCTAAGATAGGAGTTGGTTCTTCATCATAAACTAAAACATCGCCTTGCTGGTTCAATATTTGCCCTTTAATTGTTGTCGTACCAATATCGAGACCAAGAATGTTCATACATCTTAATAATATGAGGATGTTTAGACGTTCAATAGTGCTTTTTATCTTCAAATATAGTAAAATCGTATATAGTAATCGATTATGATAAAATTTAATTTAGAGAAACTACGTAACTTGCTTGAAAACATTTATTTATTAAGTGGTATCAAAGTTAGTATTTATGATGAAAAACAAAATGAAATTCTATATTATCCTTATAAATATAATAGTTATTGTGAGTTAATTCGTTCAACAAAAGCGGGAACCGCCATTTGCTTAAAAGCCGATCATGAACGATTAGAAGAATGCCGTTTAACCAGACAATCAAAAACATATATATGCCCGATGGGGTTAACTGAAGTTTTTGCTCCAATTCTTATTAAAGGAGAATTGGTTGGTTATATTACTTTGGGACAAATCATTTCAAATAAAACTGATTTAAAAGCTCTATTAAAAAACGCAATTAACCTTGATTTAAATGAAACGAAAGTACAAAAAGCTATTCAATCAATAGATAAAAAAACTGAAGAATTAATAAATGCTTCTACATTGATTTTAGCGGCTTGTGCAAAATATGTTTTTTTTGATCGCTATATTGAAATAAAAAACGATGATCTCGCTAATAAGATAAGCGAATATATAAGTGATAATTTAAAAGAGAAAATAACTGTTGATTTATTATGTCAACATTTTTTCCTTTCTCGTTCAATGCTATATAAAATATTTCATAATTATTTTTCATCAACAGTGGCGATGTATGTTCAAATGATGCGTGTTGATAAAGCTAAGGAATATTTATTAGATACTAATTTACAAATTAAAGAAGTTGCTGAATTAGTGGGGCAAGAATATAATTATTTTTCAAAAATTTTTCATAAAGTTACTGGTATTTCTCCTAAAAAATATCAGCAATTGCATAATGAAAAAAATTAATTGTTTAATGATTATTTTATGTGTTTTTTAGAAGATACAAATTATGTTTATATATAAACCATTTATTTTCTTGAACATTTTTTGCATATTGTTGGTGAGTAATGGTATTGTGAGCTATTTCATCATGACAGATAATGTTTTTATAAAATAGAGGGAAAATAATATGAAAAAGAATTTCAAACTATTCTCGTTTGGCTTGCTGTTTGCTGGATTTTTGTTTGGCGTTTTTAATGCTGGTGCTTCAAACCAAAATGTTAACTCAATTGAAGTAACAAAACAAACTCAAGAAATCGTTAAAGGGTTACCAACTCCAATCACTGATTATAATTGGGATTTAGTAAAAACATACGGAAGCGATCCGTTTACTATTGATAATGCTAATGAACAAATCGTTTGTACTAACACTGCTGCTTTTATGAATTTCTTAGTGACTGGAGATTTTGACACAAGGGCTAATAACTATTCTTTACGTGTTGATTGGGTTGGCACCGGAACTGACAATACAGTGGAACGTCAAATTGGTATTGTGCCATGGTATTTAAATAGCGATAATTACATTTGGGTTTTTGCTAAACAAGGTCCTTGGTATGATGGTCAAACCTATCATCAATTTTTCTTTAATGCTGTCATTGGTGGAGAACTAGCTTATAAGTGGAATGGTTCTTTCGTTTCTGGCGAAGAATGGTCCAATACTGCTAATAGTGGCGATTTTGATGGTGGCAATATTGCGAGTGCTCAACCTACACCAACCACGGGTGGATTTTTAATTTTTACTAAAACAGAAACTCAAGTTAATGGTACGGCATGTGATCAATTTAATTTAAAGGTTAATAGTGAAACTGAGACTACCGTTGATATTTTCTATCGTGATACTGCAAATGTTTTCTATGCCGAAAATCCAAAAGTCGGTCTTTATGCTTACGCTAGTCCAGATGTGGCTAATGATGAAATTATTTATACTAGCATCACTTTTACTAAAGGTACAGTTGGTGCCTTCCATAACGTTTCAACAAACGAATTAGCATATTTTGATGCTGTTGACGCTGTGACCTGTGCAGAAATAAGCAGTAGCCCATCAGCTGTTTTAACTTCTCTTGAAACTGCTTATAATAATTTAACAGCAAGTGAACAAACAATAGTTCGCGCTGCAACATTTGCCAAAGAGAAAAATTATAATGTTGGAGATATGTACGACTACTATGTTGGTCTTTGCGGAGGAACATCTTCTTCATCAATTCTATTCTTTAAGAATAATAGTGGTGGCGCCGTAATTATTATCTTTACCTCTATGGCGATTATATCATTAATCTCTTTGTCCATTGTTCTAAAGAAGAAACACAGAAAAATTATTAAAAAATGAGAAAATTTATTAGATGAAAAAAAGCAACATTTTAGTCAATAGGCAACTATTGATTGGAGAGATTGAGGATTCAATGTTCTCATCTTTCCTTGAGCATCTCGGAAGAGCTATCTATGGAGGTATTTACGAGCCCAATCATCCAACCGCGGATGGTGATGGATTTCGTAATGATGTCGCAAAATTAGTTGAAGATCTTCAAATTGATTTAGTTAGATATCCAGGTGGTAACTTTGTTTCCAATTATAATTGGGAAGACGGAATTGGTCCAAGAAGCAAACGACCAACAAAAAAAGAAGAAGCTTGGAAATCACTTGAGCCAAATTGGATTGGCATTGATGAATTTATGCTTTGGAGCAAAAAAGTTAACATCAAACCAATGATTGCGATTAATTTAGGAACTGGAACTGTTGATTCAGCTCATAATCTTATTCAATACTGTAACGCTAACGATAATTCATATTATGCTTCATTAAGGAGAAAATTTGGTTCAAAAGAACCCTATAATATTAATTATTGGTGCTTAGGAAATGAAATGGATGGCGATTGGCAAATTGGCCATATGCCATGTTTAGATTATTGTCAAAAAGCTCATTTGGCTGCTCAAAAAATGCGAGAAGTGGATCCTAATGCAAAATTTATTGTATGTGGTTCTTCCTCAATTGACATGATAACTTTTCCTGAATGGGATAGAACGGTTTGCGAAAATCTTTATGATGACATGGATTATCTTTCCATTCATCAGTATTTCTATGAATCAACGACAGAAAATGATTATTATGCAAGTTATTTAGCAATGAATAATTATATTGATATTTTAAGAAGCGTTATTAAGTATGCAAAAGCTAAAAATCATAGTAAAAAAGATATCTATTTTTGTTTTGATGAATATAACATTTGGTATAACAATAAAAAATTAGAAGATAATTATTCAATTGCGCCTCCTTTATTGGAAGAATTTCAATCTGTTAAAGATACAATTGTTTTTAGCGGATTGTTAAATACTTTACTTAATAATTGCGATGTTGTAAAAATTGCGTGTTTAGCTCAACTGGTCAATGTTATTGCTCCTATCATGACGCAGAATAAAGGCATGGCAATTAAAAATTTAATCTATTATCCATATTATTATTTTTCTAGATATTGTCGTGGAGTCACTCTTAAATCATCTATTATTAAGGGTGATAAATTTGCTTCTAGATTTGGCGAAGCATATTATGTATCAGAAGCCGTGGTTCAAAATAAAGAAGGCATCGTTGTATTACTTACAAATTATGCTGAAGAAGAGATGCTAGTAAATGTGCAATTAGGCGGTTATAAAAATATTGAAGTTATTGAACATTTATTAATAAATGGTGGAAACCTAAACGCTAAAAACACTTTTGAAAGTCCAGAAACTGTTGTTCCTAAGAAAGCTATAAATTCAGTCGTTATACAAGGAGAAAATGTTGATATTAAAATACCGCCATTTTCTTGGAACATCGTTCGATTGAAAGCTGATTAGTTTTTATAAATAAGCACCTTAAAGGTGTTTATTTTTATTTCGACAGCATCATTGATTTGATAATGAATTGCGTCATCAGAATTAACATAGCACTGAAGTATTGCGTCATTTAAATTTTTGAATTTCATTTTGAAAATAACACCATTAGGTGTGGTATTAATTTTACTAATAACGCCACTAAAATCGCCTTTTTCTGCTATTGTAATACTTCGATACGGGATAGCGATAGTGCTATCTAAATTATCGTTTAAACTAACAATATTTTGAAAGAAATTATTTGCTGTTTTATTATTCCATTCACGAGTGGATAAAATATTTAATTCATCGCCATATATCAATCGTGCCACATCAAGAGAAACTGGTTGTTTTCTTATTTCGTTAATTTGACCTTCTTGAACGACTTTCCCATCTTTTAAAATAATAATATGATCAGAAAGAGACTCAGCTTCTTTAATATCATGAGTGACATAAATAAAACTTCCTTGATGTGTTTTAAAAATTTCTTTTAATTCATTTCTGATTGCTAATCGTTGTGGCAAATCTAAGTTCGCTAATGGTTCATCAAATAGAAATAGTGATGGTTCGCGAACGAGTGCTTTGCAGATAGCGACGCGTTGTTTTTGTCCATCTGAAAGATGGCGAGGTTTAAAATTGAGATAATTTTTTAATCCAAATTCTATTAAAATTTGTTTAACTCGTTCGTCTTTTTTCTCCTCAGATAAAGGGAAGCGATTTAATCCAGTTAATACATTTTCATAAATTGTCATATGAGGATAAAGAACAAAATCTTGAAATACGATTGCTACATCACGATACATAGGCATGATTTCAGTAACATCTTCATCATTTATAAAAACGGAACCTTCTCTGGCGTCAATTAAACCTGCGATTGTTTTTAGTAAGGTGGTTTTTCCTGATCCTGATTCACCTAAAATCACGATAAAAGATTTTTTAGGTATTGCAAAATTCACGCCATCTAAAGCTGTGATCCCATTTTTAAAAGTAACTCGTAAATTATCAATTTTGAGAATCATTTTTTAAATCCTTCATCAGTTATGTCTTCATTTGTTGCATCAAAAAGCCCTTTTCGATAAATTTCAGGATATTGTTTTTTATTTACTAATTCATCGAATAAATAAATATCAATTATAGAAACAAATAAAACAGAATGTCCTAAACCGATAAAAGCATAGGCAAAAATGCTGATGTATAAAGCGATGTTAGTGGGAATGAGATAACAGATGATAAAAAGAAGAACTGAACCAGTGATGGAAAGCAATATATATGGAATTCTTGTGATGACAATTAAAAGGGCGTTTTTAATCATTTTTCCAAATGAAACTTTATATATCGTTACCATCATTAAACTCACTAAATACATACCTAGTACTAAAACTGATAAAATGCAAAAAACAATAAAAACAGGAAGATAATATTGTATTAAATCGTCAGAAGATAAGAGATTCATGACAAAATATGAAATGGTAATTATAAAACCATAAAAAGCAGTCGCCGCTAAAAATATACCGCCATTATTTTTAATGCCTTTTAAAAAGTCACGTTTAAAACTAACCCCTTCATTAAAAAGTAATTTTTTCATGACATAAAAAGCTCCTGCCAATCCAATAGAAAAAATCAACAGGCAGATATAGTAAACTATGCCATATAATCCACGAAACATCATGAGACGTTCTCGAATAATTTCATCAGATAAACCAGTAGCGTTATATAAAATACTAGATTCAAAAATACCTTTAAATCCCATTGCTAAAAAACTCAAAAAAGCAAAAATGCTTAATATTAAAGACATTTTAACAAGGAGCATAAAATTGGTTTTATAAATAAATTTAAATAACCCTTTGTAAGTGACAGGAAGGATAAGCCCATCAACACTTTTGCCTTTTCTATTCATATAAAAATTTTAGCATAATTATAATTAAAATTTTAACATTAAGGTTTTATTTATTAGATTATCGTTAAAGTGCTTGCTGGATCGAAAAGATGTATTTTATGACGAACGATTCTTAAAATAATTTTATCCCCTTTACTCCACAAAGTATTTTTGCATGGAACTTTGGCTAATATAGGTGTATTTCCATAAGTAAAATGAATAAAATATTCATCACCTAATAACTCACATATTTCAACTTTTGCTTCAAAGAAATCTGATTTGTCTTTTGTTGTTTCTTCAATTGCTTCTGGTCGAATTCCAAAAATAATATCATGACTTTGGTTATGAACGATGTCATTAACATTGTTTAATTCGCTTTGCATCGTTTTAATTTCTTTTTGCAACTTTTCAATATCAGATTCATGAGAGCGAGATTTTTTATTGTTTTTAGTAACATTTTTGCTCAATTCATCAATTTTTGTTTTTATTTCCTCTAATTGCGTTTTAAGAGTGGTGATACGATTTTGATAAAATTGATCATGCTTTTCAACGATATTTGGATTTAATTCAATTATTTTTTTATCTGGCAAAATAATCGTCCCCTTACTGTAGGTTGATTTAATAAAATTCATAGCAGGAGAGCCAATAAAAGAAGCGACAAACATATTGCTTGGGTAACGATATATTTCAAAAGGAGTGCCAATTTGTTGAATGACTCCTTTTTTCATTACAACAATACGATCTGCCATCGTCATCGCTTCCGTTTGATCATGGGTAACATAAATAGTTGTTGCGTCTATTTGATTATGTATATCAATGATTTTACTTCTCATTTGCACTCTTAATTTAGCATCGAGATTTGACAATGGCTCATCCATTAAAAATAAACGAGCCTTGCGCACAATTGCTCTCCCGAGAGCCACTCTTTGTCTTTGTCCGCCCGATAAAGCTTTTGGCTTTCGATCTAAGTAATCTTCAAGTTCAAGAATTTTAGCAGCTTCTAAAACACGTTGTTTGATATCGGCTTTAGGAAAGTGACGTACTTTTAAAGAAAAGGCCATGTTATCAAATACAGTCATATTGGGATAAAGAGCGTAACTTTGAAATACCATCGCGATATCTCTATCTTTTGAGACAAGGTTGTTTGAATATTGACCATCAATATATAATTCACCAGATGAAATTTCTTCTAAACCAGCAATCATTCTTAAAGTTGTTGATTTTCCGCAACCTGATGGACCAACAAAAACAATGAATTCATTTTTCTTAATATTCAAATTAAAATCTATTACGGCATGAACGTTTTTCTCATAATATTTATTAACATTAATAAGCGAAACGAAATTATTTTCATCGGTAGTATTTTGATTATTATTTTTCTCCATTTATGAATACCTCTACGGCAATTATAACCTAATATAAAATCGACTAAAACCAAAAGTTGTACTTTAGTATAAAGTAGGTGTAATAAAACATAATCATAAATAATTTATTAAATCGTATTATTTGCTAGTAAATTTTATGGTGAAACATCTCTTTGACATTTATATTTGGCCGATATCTTTCCATTTTCTTTTCTTCTAGCCTCATTGATGGCTCATCATAGTGCTGATTTTAAATCCTATTCTAATTTCATTGTGATTTTGATTTGTCTCAATTAATCTCGATAGTTTCTCAATTATTTTAAAACGAAAAACATTAGAGACCTTATTAAATTTTGAGTAATTGTAATAAGAATTCATTTCTTTCCATAAACAATTTTCATAGTTTGATTTTAGATAGGATAAGAATATTGGATCTGACTGATTAGCAAACCAAAAGAATAATTTATGATCTATTACATCACTAATTCAAGATGAAGAAATTAGGAAAACAATTGCATTTAAAAATTCATGTTTAATTGTGTAATTGATTATACTAGTCTAAAATCAGTTGATAGATATTACTTTTCAGTAATATTAACGAGGAGAAAACCATGAAATTAAGCGACATCAATTATTTGAGTTTGCAAGAAGTTAATTCATTGCCTCGCTTCGATTTGATTAGCCCACCCAACAAAACTAAATGGTTTCTTAAACCGCTGACATGGATCTTGAGCGTTCCAGAGTTAATCGCAACGAGAAATAAAGTTTTCAAACATAATATGCAGCATGTTAAAGGGGCTTATCTTCTTTTGTGTAATCATAATAGTTTTTTGGACTTTAAAGTGGCAGTCAAAGCCATTTTTCCTCGCTCCGCTAATTATATCGTCGCTGTCGATGGTTTCATCGGAAGAGAGAAATTGCTTCGCGATGTCGGGTGTCTGCTAAAAAGAAAATTTGTTTCCGATATGCGGATTGTGCGAAATATCATGTATGGGCTAAATAAGAATAAAGAGATATGCGCCATTTATCCGGAAGCTCGTTATTCCTTGGTTGGAACAACCGCTATTCTTCCTGATAGTTTAGGTAAAATGGCCAAAATGCTCAAAAAGCCTGTTGTTACTCTCATTTGTCATGGTAATCATTTGCGACAACCAGTCTGGAATTATTTAAATAAGCGAAAAGTTAAAACGACCGCTGATATGACATGTATTGTGTCAGCTCAAGAAATTGAATCATTAAGTGTTCAAGAGATTAACGATCGTATCAGAGAAGCCTTTCAATATGATGATTATCGTTATCAAAAAGAGCACGATATTCATATCAAATTTAAAAATCGAGCGGAAGGTCTCCACAAAGTTTTATATAAATGTCCGCATTGTCTAGACGAAAATAATATGCATAGTAAAGGCCATAAATTATGGTGTGATCATTGTCACAAAGTTTATGAGATGGACGAATTAGGTGAAC
>JBAYZW010000002.1:0-29933 GCA_041672305.1 Bacilli bacterium | reverse complement strand
CAGGCAATATTGTCAGTGACAATCGTGTTGGTGAAGAACAATTTATCGCTCTTTCCGATGCTTATAAAGGCGTTCTTAATGGCGACCTCTCCTCACTAGCGCAATCCTATCTTGCTAATTCGCAAGCCTTTGATCCGGTCATGGATGGTCTTAATGTCGATTATTATACTGGCACAGATTACGGTGATTTAATGGAAGAATATTCCAAAATCAAAGATAATCCTCTCACCACTGACACTTCCATCGAAAGTGATTTCACCAATAACGGTGCTTATACAAAAGAAGTTGGACTTGAATTAAAAACGAGAAGTTTAGCCTCCAGTAGTTATGTCACTAAGGGTTGGTATATCAAAAATGGCGGATTAACTAGTTTTACAACTTTCCGTGATCGTTTATTCAACATTGGTGTGGCCAGTGCTTTAGACAATGTGAAAGCCGAAAGTGGTGAAACAGCTGATTATGATCAATATGATCGTTTCTACCTCAACGGTGGAACCTGGACGATTGATACCTCTCGTGACTATAACAAATACGTCGCCCGTATCAATGGTAGCTACTTCTTAAAGAACGCTACTTCCGAAAGTGCTTCTAGCAAAGATGATATTGTCTTCTACAATTCTGATAGTAAGGTTTATTATCTCGTTCAAGTTCTCGAAGCTGTCTCCTCTTCTAAATTCAACAAGAGTGCTGATGCTTGGAACTACGCCAAACTTCGCGACGATCGCAAAGTTATGGCTGATTACGTCAATGAAGTTGCTAAAATTTTAGCGGATAATGATTCCTATCAAACCTTAGCTAAAAAACATTGGCTTGAAGAGATGGATATCTCCTATCACGATGATGTTGTCTACGATTATTTTGTGACCAATTTCCCAGAATTGTTTGATGATTAAATTGTCGCGCTAAACTCTTTCTAACAAGAATAAAAGACCGAGAATAAAATTTTCGGTCTTTTTTATTGCTCGATGAAAGGATGCCACAAAAGAAATATTTTGCTTATAATAGAAGATGAAAGAAGAAATTAAGATGAAAGAAATGGATGTTTTTTGCAAAATTGTCAATGGCGAAATACCTTGTTACAAATTATATGAGGACTATGATGTTCTCGCCTTTTTAGATATCGGTCAAGTAACCAAGGGCCATGCCTTAGTTATTTCAAAGAAACACTACGACAACTTTCTGACCACTCCCCATGAAATCATGCATAAAGTGATGGATGTTGCTCAGAGAATTGGACAAGTCGAAATTAAATTATTAGGGGCTAAGGGAGTAAACATCCTCTCCAACTGTTATGAAGCAGCGGGACAAAGTGTTATGCACTTCCATGTTCACGTCATTCCTCGCTATCAAGAAGAGGAGGGTTTCCGTTTAGAGATGAAATCTCATTCTGATAATTTAAATTTACCCGCCCTTGCTGAAGCCATTACGAAAAATTTGAAGTAATTCTCCTTTATATAATAAAAAATCGCTCTACGGGGCGATTTTTCATACTTATAGGGTATAGGAAGATTATTTTAAAGGTTTGTAGAGCATTCTCCCATCAAGAGGAAAAATTCTCGAGGAAAATTCACCCGGTCGAACAGTTTCAAGAGCCTTGCAAGTAATGACCATCTTGCTATCTAAATTATCGATCAATGAGAGGAGAATAGCCTCCTTAGTAAGAGGTGGAACTGGGGAACCAAATTCAGGCTCACCATGATGGGATAAAACCATATGCTCTAGTAAAAGTGGAACTTCGCTCGTCATTTTTTCTTGTTCCGCAATTTTTCTAATTTCGCTAACCATCAAAGAAATGTGACCCAATAATTTACCTTCAAGAGTGTAATGATAAACAACTGGACCTTCCAATTCTTGAAGTTTACCAAGATCGTGAAGTAAAACACCTGTCATCAAAATATCACGATCGACATCATCATATAAAGGAGCGAGAAAATCAGCAATTTTCGCCATCGAAGTAATGTGAACAAGCAAACCACTCGCGTATTCGTGATGAACGCTCACTCCAGCGGGGTAGACTTGCAATTTCTTATGATATTTATCAACAAAATAGGCTAAGATTTTTTGGCAATCAGGATTTTGAACCGATGAAACATAACCATTAAAGCGTCTCCATAATTCAGCGAGAGGAATGGGAGGAGCTTTAATAAATTTAGTGACATCAACATCATCTAAAGAGACACCTTTACTCGTTAAAATTTTAATTTGCAGAGCGTCTTTATATTTCAAAACATCACCTTCAATGTAAACGACATTCCCGATGACAAAAAGAGCCTCATCTTCATCTTTGGAATCCCACTTCTTTGCTGGGATTGAACCAGAAGCATCTCTTAATTCAATCGACATGTAATTCGAACCAAAATTATTCGTCCCTTTTGTGACATTACCAACTAGAAATTGGCCACTCACTCTTTCACCATCAACAAATTCACTAATCATTGCCATCTCTATGTTCCTCCATTATTTTAACTATATCACGATATCGATAACCTTTATTCTTTAAAGAAAGATAAATTTTTTCTTTTAATGCCTCACCCTCATAACGGCGGCTTAAAGAAGCGGAAACTCTTTGATAATCCTTTGCTAATTTCTGAAATTCATCTTTTTCCTTTTTCGGCGCAATGTGCGTGATGATATCATTGACTATCTCTTGATTAAATCCTTGGGTAAGAAGGCGCTGATAAACATGTTGCTTCCTCTTTTCATATGAAAAGCGAAGAGATTGACTATCAATTTTTTTAAGTTGCAAAAGTGCTTTTTGCTTTTCCTTTTTTTCTGAAAATTTTATTTTCTTTAAATCCTTCGAAAAAAGGCCTTTATCTTGAAGATCTTTCAATGTTTTACGATAACTGAGATTTTTATCTTCCGCGTAAGAAAGATAATCCTCAATGAGCATTTGATCATTAATAAGATCAATGTTTTTAAGTCTTTTGATAATTAAATCGACATCGCTTTTCTTGGCTTCTTTAGCGTAGAGTTTCTCTCTCATCTTCCATTCGGAATAATGTCCCTTCTTCAAAAGAGATAAGGCATAATTTAATAAAGTGCTAATCCGACTATAATTTTGAATTTTTTTTATTTCTGTATTAGTCAATGTTTTACCAACATAAAGATAAGACATAGCGTATGCATCATAAGAGATTTTTATATTGCGTTTTTTATCAAAATATAAAACAACATTTTTCTTGTTAATTTTAATGCGCGCAATCGTTTTACCAGTATTCGCGGATGGCACGTTGATAGACCTCCATAACACGACTATAAAATTTCTCTAACGAATAAGTATCACAAATTTTAATGGCCGCTTCTTTAATATGATCCAGTTCTTCTTTGTTCATCGCAAAAATTCTTTCAACCTTTAAAACAAAATCTTCCTCATCGTGAAAAAAGAATCCTGTTTCATTATCGATAATAGTGTCGGCGAGATTGGTGTCAAAGCGAGCCAACACGATGGTCTTTGAAGCCATAGCTTCCATGAAAGTAAGCCCTTGCGTCTCAGTGAGAGAGGCGGAAGTATAAATATCGGCTAAATGATAATAGAAAGGAACTTCTTTAGCCAAAACAGGGCCGATAAAGGTGACGATATCTTCAATATCTAAAGTCCTAACCAACTCTTTTAGTTCTTCCAATTGGGGACCACCGCCGACAAGAATTAATTTCACATCCATTTCCGGATGTCTTTGATGATAAAGAGCAAAACTCTTAATGGAAACATCCATGCTTTTCTCTTTAGCGACGCGGCCTAAAAGAAGAAAAACTTTAGTATGTTCATTAATATGATGTTCTTTTTTAAAGGCGATTTGTTTTTCTAAATCAATTTTGTCATCGCCAAAAAGAGTAAAATCAATACCGGTGGGAATGATATTGATATATATATCGCTTCCAGCATAGCGAAGATATTCCTTGGTCTTATAGCTTGGAGTAATAAAACCGGTCGTCGAATCAGCGACATTTTTTGTATAAACACGCATAACTCTTTTGGCGAGACGATCAAAATATCCATGCGTAGCATAATAAGTGTAGTCTTCATAAGAGGTATGATAGGTATAAACGATAGGAACCGCTAATTTGCTGGCAACAATTTTGGCGAATTGACCAATCGTCGAATCGGTTTGATTATGGATGACTTCGGGATGGAAATCACGAATAAGTTTAAAGACTTTAGGCGAATATAAGCTCGTAATTCGATAACCATAAAGTTTTTTTAATTCAATGCCTGGCACAAAAATAATCCCATCCTTAATCTCGAGAGGACCATTGCTATGCTGAGGAGTGACGACAATAACATCGTTACCATTTTTCTTCAAAATTTGAACAAGATTATAACAAGAGGTCGAAACCCCGTTAATAAAGGGTGGAAAAGTATCGGTAAATAAAGCAATTCTCATTATAATGAATCATCCTCATGATCAATATTAACATCATCATAGGTACGCTTAATTTTATTGTTATATCTCTTTGGCTTCTTTTTCACTTTTGGGCCAACTTTTAAAGCCTTCAAAATTTCCTCGCGTTTAAGCTTTGATGTCTCTAGCATTGTCTCCATATTTTCAGCTCGTTCCACCAAGGTTTGGCTTTGCAAAGAAACAAATGTTTCGCGATTGGGGACTTCGTTGATTTCTTCTTTGGGAGAAGCGCGATAAAAAGCCGTTACTAAACCAGCGATAGAAACAGGAATAATAAAGGTGATAGAACGCCAAATAAGTAAGGCTGCGGAAGCTAAAGAATTGCTAGCGTCGCTATTGGCTTTAGCGACAGCTTGTTGCATCGTATAAGTACTATCTTTCGCATAATTAGAAGTGAAGATATCTAAAACGGATTGAGAACTGCCCTCATTAAAATAGAAACTGGAAGAAGCCGTTGGACCAGAGCTGACAAATAAACGAGCAAAAAAGTATTCCGAAACACCCGCCGAACCTGGAGTAGGAATTAAACCAGTGACCATCTGATGATAGTTGCTCAAGAAGACCGAGTCCCAGAAATTTGCCGAAGTCGAAAGGTTACCAAGAGCTAGTCCGACAAAGTAAGGAATGGAATATTTAATGGTCAGATAACACATGAAAAACACTGTGATGAGTAAAGTAAATGGAATATTCGAAAAAAGACGGCGCATCTCAATTTTAAAGTTTTCCACCTGAACGCGAAGGCTTTCCCGTTTTTTATCAGGATCCTTAATGATGTGAATTTTTGCTAAAAAAGAGATGATAGGTCCCATAATAAAATTATGGAATTTTTTCCAATAACCCATCAATAAAACAATACTAATAATGCTGACATTTAATAAAAAACCAATAATTGTCAATGGCCAGATAGGAAGAGAGAAAGCCCAATCAGCAATTTGAAAGTGAATCGAACCAATGCTATTGATTGCATCATATTTGACAATAAAGGCCATCACACCATAAATGATCAAAACAATTTGAAAAATAATAGAATACATGGCCATCATGGAAACAGCGGACGAGATGGCAATGCCTTGCTTTTTAAAAGTATATGCTTGCATCACTTGTCCACCACTTGATGTCGGAGTGACTGAATTATAAAATTGGCCAATCTGATCGACAGCCACCGCTTGATAAAAATGATAATCGCGGGTATAAAGACGCGCAAAACAAAAGAGAATGAGTGAGCGAGTCATCACCGAAGCGAGCATCGCTCCCATCACCGCTACTAACCATCTCCAATCACAAGTCGCTAGTTGATTTATGACCTCATCAAAATTTTGATAAAGAGCAATGACGATGGAAATAACTGTAACAGCAAGAACAAATAAAAGATAACTGACATATTTTAGAATGCCTTTTTTCTTTTTTCCTTTGCCGGCGTGCAAATCATCGTGTTCAACTTGTTCAATCTGTTTTTCTAATTCTTCGTTTGGTGCCATAAAATTTATTTTAACATATCCAACAAAATCAATGATTAGAGATATGAGAAAACCTTCTGGTGCAGCTAGCAGGAATCGAACCTGTACGGGTTGCCCCACTAGATCCTAAGTCTAGCGCGTCTGCCAGTTCCGCCATAGCTGCATATTGTTATTCTAAAAAAGAATGAGATGAAATACAAATGTTATTCTTAAAAGAATAGATGAGTCTCATTTGCTATAAGAAAAAGTAGATTTAAATCTTCTTTTTTAAGAAATATTTATTTGAGTGATTGTAGCTGCTCCTTTTTATTCATTTGTTTTTGGAATGAATAAGTATTAGTAGCACCCTTTTAATTTCAGTTGTTTGATTTTTGATGATCTTCAAAAATGCAATCAATGGCGAGAACCACACCGATTACTAAAACCTGATGCTCCTCATCACTAATATCAATTTCATAAGTATCAGACCACGCTAACCATTTTTTATGAATAGTGGCAATAGTCGTCCCATTTAAGATGATGCTATAGTCATGAGCGAAAAAATCACCTTCGACTTGAAGATCTAATCCCGTAAAATAAAATCGCGGTCTAATAGCAAAAAACTTTCTTGAAATACTCACTTCTTTTTCTCCGTTAACATTTAAATAATAAGTATTAACAAAAGAAAAAATCTTTCTCGTTAATTCTAAGACCACTTGGCCTTGAAGATCATATAAAGTCGTTCGATTTCTCATCGAAAAAAACTTGTCGTGCGCTTCATAAATGACTTGTTGATTTTCGTCATAAACTTTGAAACGATCATGAACGAGGGAGAAAAATTTTTGTTTGACATATAATTTCATATTTATTGACCTCTCCATATTATAAAAGAAAAACTCACCTATTGAAAAGTGAGTTTTATTTTCTTTATGGTGCCTTCTATCGGAATCGAACCAACAACCTACTGATTACAAATCAGTTGCTCTGCCAATTGAGCTAAGAAGGCGTCTTCTGGTGGACACTACAGGGATCGAACCTGTGACCTCTTCCGTGTGAAGGAAGCGTTCTCCCGCTGAACTAAGTGTCCGATAAATTGCGCTTATCTATACTAGCAAATGGCATTTTGTTTATCAACAAATAAAAACTACTCACAATGAAGTGAATAGTTATTTTTCTTAATTCAATCTTTATTTAAATTGCGTAAAGATAGAAATCGAAATATCCCGAGAATGTATAGAATTGAATTTCAATTTGTGAAGTTGAATCAGCGTAGAAGTAACCGTACTCATCATAGGTATAAGTTTCATCATTAGTGTTAACCCAAGATGTGGCTTCTAATAAACCTTTATACGTATCCTCTAACGAATCAGTTCCTGGCGTTCCATTATCGATGCAAGAAAGAGCAAACATAGTGCCGTATTCTTCATCATTAACATATTCGGTATAGCT
The DNA here is from genome assembly GCA_041672305.1 of Bacilli bacterium. Taxonomy (GTDB): domain Bacteria; phylum Bacillota_I; class Bacilli_A; order RFN20; family CAG-826; genus JAAYDH01. The sequence goes on along the minus strand of JBAYZW010000002.1, from coordinate 22,645 downwards.
AAAAATTTCACCTAATTCAGCGCTTAATGACGGAATTGACACATCATTAATTCCCAATGTATTAGTGACAAAATCAGCAATTAAATCGCTTGGAAAGGCTACCAATTTTTGATAACTAGCAATATAAATAGCTAACGAAGCATCAGAAGAATCATAAGCGAATTGAATATTGAGATCTTGGGTGGGAGAAATAGCGTCATAATAACCATCCTCACTATATTCAACTGTCCACGAAGCCGCTAACAAAGCGCTTTGGTATGTCGCTTCGCAAGTTGAAGCATCAACGCCATAGGCATAAACAGCAACAAGATCAAGTCCCAAACTAAGAAAATTATTAAGCATATAATAGGAAGCCGAAAAACTTGGAACAACGGAATCCGATGATAATGAAAATTGATCAATATAGGTCGATAAATTCATGTCTTCCCAGACATAAAAATATGGGTCGTAAACATCAAGCATGAATGTTCCTGAGATAGCAGCGTTATTTTCTTGATCGAGACAACGAAATTGAAGTTCGATATAGCGAGTTCCTTCTTCAGTCGTGATACTCGCAATGTAATCATAGTAGAGATTATCCTCATCATAGTAGCCGTCATATCCATAAGAATCTAACACCACTGCATAATCAGACAATTGCTGGGCTGTCGCTAAACCCCCAGTCACTGTTAAACAATTGTAATCAGTGTCATAATACATTTCTTCATTTCCATCAATGTAAATAAAAGGAATTTCCTCGCCGTATGCGTAGGTTTGAAGAAGAGCTTTTTCGGCATCTGACCAATCGCTCTTTAAAGCATCGCCATTACCAGCACAGCCAGCAAGACCGAGTAAAGTAGTTGTAAGAATAATAAAATTTAGTTTTTTCATAGCGCGTTCCTTTTTCAAATAATAGTAAAAGTGTACTTTATCACCAAAATTTAAGCAATAAAATAATTATTTTGCGCATTATTTCTTTTTTCTTAGACTCATGTAAATAATATTATGATTAATACATGACTTTTACATTGTGATTAAAAAATAAAAACCGCCTTTTTCAAAGCGGAGCTATTCAATGGTGGGCCCAAATAGACTTGAACTATCGACCTCGCCCTTATCAGGGGCGCGCTCTAACCAACTGAGCTATGGGCCCATGTCTTCTACAAGACAGCGTTAATAATATACAATAGTGAATAGCAAAAATCAACGATATTTCTCATTACGACGAGCAATAGATAATGATTGCAAAAAAAGGAAGGATAAACCTTCCTTTTAATGATTGCAAATGATTAACGTTTACTAAATTGTGGAGCACGACGTGCGGCTTTAAGACCATATTTCTTTCTCTCTTTAGAGCGAGAATCACGTGTGACCATACCAGCGATTTTAAGGGTTGAACGGTTGCAACCAGCTTCGAGTAAAGCGCGAGCGATACCGAGGCGAATTGCTCCAGCTTGACCAGTAAATCCGCCACCTTTTACTTCGGCGCGAACATCATACTTGCTTTCAGTTTCAGTGAGAACGAGTGGTTGCTTTAAATCCGTCACAAGAGTGGCGTAAGGCATGTACTCGTTAACATCTCTACCATTAACGATAATTTTACCTGTTCCAGAGGTAATATAGACACGAGCGATAGAAGACTTTCTTCTTCCGGTGCCGTAATATTGAAGATCAGCTTTTTTTGCCATAGTTCAATTTCCTCCTAGAATTTGAGCTCAAGAACTTCCGGTTTTTGAGCTTCATGTTTATGATCAGGACCAGCGTAAACAAATAATTTCTTTTCAATTTGACGACCTAAGCGTCCTTTTGGACACATTCCATGAATTGATCTTTCAATCATTTCACTAGGATATTTGTCAACCATCACCTTTGCGGTTCTCACACGGAGACCACCAGGATATCCTGAAACATTGTAATACTTTTTGTTGTTGAGCTTGTCGCCAGACAAACCAACTTTTTCAGCATTGATAATGATAACATAATCACCACAATCAACGTTTGGCGTCCAAATAGGTTTATTCTTACCGATTAAAATTTGGGCGACTTGTGAGGCTAATCTGCCTAATGGCTTGTCGGTTGCATCAATGACATACCATTTTCTTTGGATTTCTTGTGTTTTTGCAATTGTAGTTTGACGTTGCATATAACTAAATCCTCCTTTTCAAACTAACTTTGTCTTACCGGGACTTCGCTAATTTGGCTGTGCCGAGTTAAATAATACTTGTTATACAAACTAATGTCAAACATTTATTTATTAGATAAATGGAGGAAATTGTTCAACAAAAAAGAGGATGTCTCCTCTCTTCGTTATTTTTTATTAAGATTATTCTAAATCGCCCAATTCCTCATGAGGATTAATGGGCTTAGCGTCTCTATAGTAGCGATCCGGCATGCAGAAGATCAAAATTCCTGCGACTGTTGAGCCAAAGATAACATTTAAAACGCCAAGAGCAATCATCTCTCGACGGCTTTTAGCTGTCTTTAATTTGCGATTGGTAATTGGGCACACCACCAGTGGTCCAACAAGAAGAACAGATGTAAATAAAATGGTAATAGAAATACCATAGACAAGTGTTGTCACAATTGCTGCTATTTGATCAGCAGGATACATTGGATCATTAAAATAGGGGATTAAATAATCAATGATAGCCGGAGCATAAATTAAACTCAATAAACCAAAAGACAAAAAGATAAAAACATCCGCAAAAGCCACCCAGAAAGTAACGATTAAAAAAACCGAACAAACTTTTTTCAAAATTAATTACTCCTCAATGTTTGTATAAACATTTTGAACATCTTCAAGTTCATCAAGCATATCATGCAATTCATGATATTTGCGTAATTCTTCACTATCAGTAAGAGTAACTGGATCATTAGCCAAAAAAGTCACTTCCGCAACTTCGAATTCTTCAACACCCATTCCTGATAAGATGTCACGAGCAGCACCAAAAGCTGTCGGTTCAACCAAAACTTCAATTGTTCCATCATCATTTTGATTGACTTCACGAACATCAATATCGGAGAGAATTAATGTCTCCTCGACTTCATCTTTATTGGTACCTTTAAAAACAAAAACACCAGTTTCAGTGAAATTAAACAAAACACTTCCTAAATGACCACCTTTTTTCGTAATAGCCGTTCGAACTTCAACTAAAGCTCGATTCGTGTTGTCCGTCAATGTATCGATAATAAAAAGAGATCCGCCTGGCCCAAAAGCCTCATATCTTCCACTTGTATATGCATCAGCAGATCCGCCTTTCGCCTTTTGAATCGCTCGGTCAATGACATCTCTTGTCACATTTTGACCTCTCCATTTTTCAATAGCAGAACGTAAGGCAAGATTCATTGCTGGATCGGCCTCTCCTGATTTAGCTGCCATGTAAATCTCTTTTGATGCTCTCATAAAAAGGGCGCTTTTCTTTGCGGCAGTAGCCGCCATTGCTTTAGCTCTTACTTCGTGTGCTCTTCCCATACAAAACACCTCCCTATCCTTGGAAAGTCTACCAAAACTTTAATTATATTTAAAGTCTAATATTTCACATCTTCTAGCACAAGACCTACACTCGGAGCCTTGTATCGAATTATTTCGCGCTGTTTTGCTTCTTGTAAATGGGAAGGAATAAATTCCATTTTTTCACGTTTCTCACCAATGGCAATAGCGCACCCAATCATATAGCGAATCATATATTTCATAAAGCCGTCACCATAAAAATCAACTCGAATTGAAGAACCATTAATAGCGAATTGGACATGAACAGTTCGAATAAAATGGCGATCGTCCTTTTCCTTAGATGTGAAATCTTGAAAACAGTGAGTTCCTTCAAAAAGTTTAAGAGCTTGAAGAAATAATTGAACATCGAGAAGACGAAGAAAATGATAAGCAAAATCATTTGTAAAAGGATCGTTTTCACCGATAAATAATGTATAGGAATAATGTTTCTCAACAGCCGAAAAGCGAGCATGAAATGAATCGTCAACAGGAGTGAGAGAGATAATGTGAATATCAGAAGGAAGAAGCCGATTGCAGGCATATTTTAATTTTGACAAATCAATATTATTTTTAACCTCAAAATGAAAATATTGTCCTCTAGCATGAACACCAGCGTCAGTTCGTCCACTTCCAGCAATTATCGTAGGAACATTTAAAATTCGAGAAAGAATATTTTCAATCGTTCCTTCAATAGTCGGAGAATCAGATTGCCTTTGCCAGCCCTGATATTTTGTCCCTTTGTAACTTACTTTTCCTAATATTTTCATAAAATAAACTGATTAAAACCCAATATTCTGATGAAAAATGGATTGGATAATATCAAACCCGTTCGTAGAATTTTGATCGATGACAAACAAAGTGATGATTCCGCCAATAAAGAGAATGGTAATAATAAAAGCCAAGAGATCTTTGGTTCCAAATCGCAAAATCTCATAGTGAGTCCTTTTGGCTTTAGGATTATAACCTCTTACAATCATTGCATTAGCCAGTTCATCAGAGCGTTCAATCGCTGAAACAAAAAGCGGAATAATCAAAGAAATAATCGCTCGAAATCTTTTGAAAAGACCACCATGATTAAAATCGACACCTCGCGAAGATTGAGCTTTCATAATTCGTGTTGTTTCATCTAGTAAAGTTGGAATGAAACGTAGAGCAATTGAAGTTGTCATCGCAATTTCATGAGCGGGGAAATGAATCGCTTTTAACGGCGACATATACCATTCGAGACCATAAGTTAAATCCATTGGTTTGGTCGTCGAAGTTAAAACCATCATCAAAGCAATCATTAAAACGAGTCGCAAAATAATGTAACCAGCTTGATAAAAAGCCATCCAATAAACAGCGTAAGTATTAATATAAAATGCCACTTGAGTACCTTGGTAACTATTATTTGGAATAAAGACGTAGATCGCAAAGATAAAAATTATTAAAAACCACATTCCTCGCAAACTGCGAAATAGTTCCAAAAAATTAACTCGTGAAACAAGCATTAAAACAATTAATAAAATTAAATAGATTCCACTAAGAAGCAAAGTCGTCGACATAACCTTAAATTGGAAAAAGATAATAACCATCAAAGCAATAGAAAGAAATAACTTATTGCGGGGGTCAAGTTTATGCGTAAAAGTTTCGTAGGGAGTATAACGTCCAAAGGAGATGCTATTCATGGTTAGACCTCCAGTCCTGGATTTGCTTAATCAAATCTTCACTCTTTCTAATTTTTTCAAAACAGATTGGCAAGCCTTGATCAGAAAGTTTTTTGGCTAATCGATAGAGAGGAGGTATTTCAATAGAAACATCATCCGCAATCTGCTGAAAGAGAGCGCTTGGCGTTCCTTCAAAAGCCAACATTCCTTCTTTAAGAACATAAACTTTTTGACAATATTTCATTACCAAATTCATATCATGAGTAACTAAAATAATCGTTTTACCATCTTCATGCATTTGCTGAACCAAACGCATAATATCATTAGTCCCTTTTGGATCTAATCCAGCAGTTGGCTCATCTAAAACTAAAATGTCAGGTTCAATAGCAAGGATTCCTGCAATAGCAACACGGCGCTTTTCACCCCCACTCAGTTCAAAAGGAGATCGTTTGAAATATGATTCATCAATACCGACGGATTTAAGAGCATAATGAGCTTTTTTGAGAGCGTCATCATTTTTAGCACCGAAATTTTTAGCACCGAAAGCGACATCCTTTTCGACTGTTTCTTCAAAAAGTTGATATTCAGGAAATTGAAAAACAAGTCCGACTTTTTTTCGCAATTGTTTAATTTTTTTATTTTTTCTCTTGCTGTTTGTCACCACAAAATCATCGATGATAACTTCCCCTTGAGTGGGAATTAGCAAGGCATTAAGATTTTGAATGAGAGTTGATTTTCCACTCCCCGTCTGTCCTAAAAGAGCCACAAATGAATGCTCTTCAATCGTTAAAGAAACATCTTTAAGAGCTTCTGTTTGAACGGGAGATTTTGGTAAATAAGTATAGAAAAGGTTCTTTACTTGGATTGACATATTAACTCCGTTATCTCATCTAGATTATCGCTTGTTGAAATTGTAATACCAATATCAGCAAGTTGTTTTTTGAACGATAAAATAAAAGGTATATCTAGACAGTATTCTTGTAGCACATCTTTATTAGCAAAAACCATCTCTGGTTTGCCCGATAAAACAATTTTCCCTTCCGATAGCACAATCACTTCATCGCTGAGAAAAGCTTCTTCAATATCGTGAGTGATAGAAATGACAGTCAAATCTGGTTTATTTTGTCTCATTTTTAAGATGAGATCGCCAATTTCTTTTTTGCCTTTTGGATCAAGCATAGATGTCGATTCATCAAAAATAATAATCTCTGGTGATAAGGCTAAAGCTCCCGCAATTGCCACTCTTTGTTTTTGCCCACCAGAAAGCATGGTTGGCTCTTTATGGAGGAATTTGCTCATACCAACTTCTTGAGCGAAAGTCTCAATGATGCTTTGCATTTCTTCATGTGGAACACATTTGTTTTCCAAGCCAAAGGCGATATCATCTTCGACAGTTGAACCAATGAATTGATTGTCAGGATTCTGAAAAACAAGGCACATTTTCGAACGAACATCTTTTATTGTTTCATTGGAAAGAGGAATTCCAGCAACAAAAATATCGCCACTATTTCTTTCAATTAAACCAATGAGAAGTTTGGCTAAAGTACTTTTGCCAGAACCATTATGTCCAACGATGGAAACATAGTTTCCTTTGCGAATAGAAAAAGAGACATGAGACAAAGTTTCGTGTTCGTTATCGTATGAGAAGCAAAGGTCTCTAACAACTATTTCATCCATAGGCGTAATTATATCATGTTGAATATTTTAAAAAAATATCCTTTTGACATAATACTAACGATATTTTTTGCTTATAATATCTGCCAATTTTTCTTTGGCTTTTTTTAAGGCGTAATAAACTTGGGCTTTTGACCATTTTAACACTTTTCTGATTTCTAAAGGAGCATAGCCTTCAAGAGTCAATTTCATCGCCAATTTTTCTGATTCCGCAAAATTATTGATTGGATTTTCAATGATGGTAAGAAAAGTATCTTCAACAAGCGATTTCTGCAATTTCGTATCCGTCTCACCGAGAATTTGATCATTGCTAAAATAATCATCATTTTGTTGATCGAGTGAGACACCATAAAATGTTTTTGCTTCATGAAAATAAGAATTTTTCTTATTATGCTTAATTAAAGCGTTCGTCGCGATTGTCTTCCAATATGGATAAAAAAGATGAATATTCATCGAAAAACTTTTTATCGCGAGAAGAATCGTTGCTTGAGCAACAGAGAATAAATCATCAATGGGGATGCCACTGTATCGATTAGTGCTAAAAAAATCGATGGCTAATCCATATGAATAACGCTGATACTTGACACAAAGATGATTGAGAGCATCATGATTTCCGACTTGTGCTAAAAGAACACATTCTTCGTCACTTAATTCATTAAATGACATAATTTCCCCCTTCCTATAAGGAGGAATCAACTATTTATTACGGATTCTAGCTAATAGAATGCCGGCTGCGACTGAGGCGTTTAAAGAATTTAGATGTCCAAGAAGAGGAATTTTAACAATATAGTCCGAATTTTTTAGAACCAATTGGGAAATTCCGTCCCCTTCACTTCCAATCACTAAAGCAGTCGGAAAATCATAACTTATCTCGTTATAATTAGCCGTTCCTGCTCCATCAGTACTGACAACCCAGAAGCCTTTTTCTTTTAAAGATCGAATTGCGTTGTTGAGGTTGCTCACTAGAACCACTGGAATATAATTAATAGCCCCAGCAGAAGTTTTAGCAACAGTCGCATTTAATGGAACTTGATGATGTTTAGGGATGATTACTCCACTCACATGAAAAATATCACAACTACGAAGAATGGCACCAAAATTCTGTGGATCATTAATGCCGTCAAGAATGACAACAATGGGGTGATCAACATTTTTAATATGCGAAAAGAGATTATCAAGCGATTGATATTCATATCGTTTAACGACAGCCACGACTCCTTGATTAACATGAGGAAATAAGGCATCAAGTTCATTTTGGTTCAAAAAAATAGGGGATATCTTTTTTGAGATAGCTAATTCAGCAAGCGAATGATCCTTCATTGATTGACTGATATATAGCTTAGTAACCTGTCCAGAGAAAATAGCTTCCTTAACAGGATTCCTCCCATAAATTAAATTATCATCTTTTTTCATATGAAATAGTTAAACTACAAAATCTCCTTTTTCATTAAGATAGATCTCAACTTGTCTGATTCCTCAAAGTGTTTTTCAGCTTTCATTGAAAGGTATTTTTTATAGAGCAACTTATCATCATCTGATAATTTTTTATAGGTAATATCAAGACCGAGAATATAAAACATATCCGTCAGAGTTTTAAATAAAATAGCGAGTTTTTGCAGGTTTATTTCTTTATTGCGCAAATTTTGATTAGCATCCTTAATTGCAACATAAAGTTCCGCTAACGCATTGGCGGTGTTTAAATCATCCGCCATCGCTAATAAAAAATTCTCAATATATGCAGGCTTAGTTTGGCTTATATCAAAGTTGTTAATTTGCAATTGGAGAGCGATTTGTCGATAAGCAGAAGTCATTTTATTAACCTCCTGTGTGGCGGCATTAATCGTTTCATTTGTAAAATTAACAGGTTGACGATAATGGGTATTTAAAATAACAAGACGACAAGTCGCGCCGCCATATTTTTCGATTAAATCTTTCGCGAGAACGACATTTCCAACGGATTTAGACATCTTTTCGTCACCAAAATTAATAAAGGCATTGTGGAGCCAATATTTCGCAATTTTGTTATGATGCATTGCTTCTGCTTGAGCAATTTCATTTTCATGATGAGGAAATTTTAGATCATAGCCTCCACCATGAATATCAATAAAATGATCGGGGAAAATTGTGTCAATCATTACACAGCATTCCGTATGCCATCCTGGGCGACCTTTGCCCCATGGAGAGTCCCAGTTGACACCAACGGAAGTTTTCTTCCATAAAGCGAAGTCAAGCGGACTTTCTTTTTTACTGTTCTCCTCGATGCGAGCACCAACTAATAAATCATTAATATTAATGCCGCTTAAGGAACCATAGTCTTTTATTTTAGAAACACGAAAATACACATCACCATCGACAACATAGGCTGCCTCAAGGTTCACTAATTTTTGAATATAAGAAATAATAGGCTCGATGTACTCAGTGACCTTCGGAGTAATATTCGGAAGAAGACTGCCAATTTCGGATGATGTCTTTTTAAATTGGGTGATATAAAATTCGGTCAATTCTTTTTCTGTTTTCTTCTCTTTAATAGATTCATTGATAATCTTGTCATCAACATCAGTAAAATTACTCACATAGGTGACATCATAACCAACATAAGTCAAAAAGCGACGCAAAGTATCAAAAACGACGACTGGTCGCATATTACCAATGTGCGGGTAATTGTAAACAGTTGGACCACAGACATACATGGAAACTTTCCCTTCATGCAGAGGCTTGAAGAGTTCAACTGAGTTAGATAAAGAGTTGTAAAATTTAATATCCATAAATGAAGTATATTTCTATTTTAAGAAAATGGGACAAGTTTTCCTATGCTTTCTTGTCCCATTTACTAAAATTAACTATTTTTTATTCGGATAACGTTCACGATGAGCGTTATAGGAAGTGTGAAGAAGTTCTTCCGCTAATTCACTTCCTGGTTCACCAAGGAAATCTTTATAAAGTTTTTGAATGTCTTTATTGTTATGTGATTGACGAATGACTTGTCGTTCATCTTCGCTATATAAGACACTCGCTCTCTTTTGACGATATGTATCAAGGATATCATCATCTTCATTGGGAAGAAGAGTGGGCTTCACGTAAGGTTGGCCACCACCGTTGATACAGCCGCCTGGGCAACCCATAATTTCAATGAAGGCATATGGAGATTTGCCATGCTTAATATCATCAAGTAATGGCTTAGCGTTTTTCATGCCCGAGGTAACAGCGACTTTAATGGTTTGATCACCGATTTGAATGGAAGCTTCCTTGACTGCTTCTTGACCACGAACAGCGGTGAATTCGACCGCCGCGTATTCTTTACCAGTCATCCAATAATAGGCTGTTCTTAAAGCGGCTTCCATAACACCACCAGTGACACCGAATATGACACCAGCGCCCGAATATTCGCCTAAGAGATCAGAATCAAATTCTTCATCAGGAAGTTTTTTCCACACAATGCCAGCTCGACGAATAAGCTTTCCTAATTCACGAGTGGTTAAGACAGCATCAACATCATTAGGCATTTCGGGACGAGAACGCTCATATTTCTTGGCGGTGCAAGGCATGATGGAAACCACAAAGATATCTTCTGGTTTTAAATCATGATTCTTTGCGAAATAAGATTTAATAATCGCTCCTACCATCATATGAGGAGACTTACAGGTGGAAATATTAGGAATCAAATCTGAATAGAAGTATTCCATGTAATTAATCCAGCCAGGAGAACACGAAGTAATTTGTGGAAGAACACCCTTTGTTTTAATTCTCTTTAAGAGTTCATTAGCTTCTTCCATGATTGTCAAATCAGCGCCAAAGTTCGTATCAAAAACACGATAGAAACCTAGACGATGTAACGCTGCGACCATTTTGCCTGTGCCTGGTGTACCAATTGGCTCATCAAACTCTTCAGCAATGGCAGCGCGCACCGCAGGAGCAGTTTGCACGATAACTTTTTTGCCAGCTTTAATCGCTTCATCAACTTTATCGATTTCGCTATGCTCCATCAAAGCACCCGTTGGACAAACATTGACACATTGGCCGCATTGTAGGCAGGGTGAGTCAGCAAAGCTACGATTTTGAACTGGGGCCACGATAGTGTGAAATCCACGATTCTCAAAGCCGAGAATCGAAATACCCTGGGCTTGCTTGCATCTTTCGATACAACGACCACAAAGAATGCATTTTGATGTATCACGTATAATACCAGGCGCTATTTCATCAATAGTAGTTTCCGAAAATTCACCGAGATATTTTTGATCGCGAGCACCGACCATTTCAGCGACATGTAATAATTCGCAATGACCATTTTTAGCACATTGAAGACAATTCTTTTTATGATTACTAAGAATCAATTCTACCGAAGCGCGACGAGCTTCCATCGCTTTTTGGGAAGAAATGCTAATTTCCATTCCTTCGCTGACAGGATAAACACAAGAAGCAGATAAGCCACGCGCTCCTTTGATTTCCACTAAACAAACACGGCAACTCGCTAAAGAGTTCTCTCCGTGATTAAAGGAACATAAAGAAGGAATTTCAAACCCACATTTACGACAAGCTTCTAAAACGGTAAGACCCGATTCAACTTGGAAAGGCTTACCCTCAATTTTAATGTTAACTAATGACATAGTAATTTCCTCCTTACTTCTTGATAATGGCGTGGAAACGACAAGCAGTCATACAAGCACCGCATTTCACACACTTGCTCTGATCGATTTCATGAAGCATTAAACGAGGATTCTTCTTTGAAGGTTCCTCCGTTTTAAAAATGGCACCAGCCGGACATCCACGAGCACACATGCCACATCCGAAACACTCGTCTGGGACAATGTGATATTGCGTCATACTCTTACAGACATGAGCAGGACACACATGATCAACGACATGAGCGCGATATTCGTCTGGGAAAGCCGCCATCGTTGAAATAATCGGATTAGTGGCTGTCTGGCCAAGTCCACAAAGGGAATTAGCTTTAATAACAGCTGATAATTCTTTCAAGCTTTCTAAATCTTGAAGGGTTCCTTTACCGTCACAAATATTCGTTAAAATTTCTAAGCATCGCTTGGTGCCAATACGACATGGTGAACATTTACCACATGATTCATCGCAGATAAATGTCATATAGAATTTAGCGACATCAACCATACAGTTATCTTCGTCCATGACGATAGCACCGCCCGATCCCATCATGGAACCATGAGCGATTAAAGAGCCATAGTCAATTGGAGTATCGAGATCTTTTTCGGTTAAGCAGCCACCAGAAGGACCTCCCGTTTGAATGGCTTTAAATTTTTTATTATTAGGAATGCCACCACCAATATCAAAAATCAATTGGCGTAAGGTGGTACCCATCGGGACTTCGACAAGTCCGACATTATTCACTTTGCCACCGAGTGCAAATACCTTCGTGCCTTTGCTATCATCAGTACCGAAAGAAGCATAATGAGCGGCTCCTTCACGAATGATATAAGGAACATTGGCTAATGTTTCGACATTGTTAATAACACTAGGTTTCCCCCATAAACCTTTAACAGCAGGGAACGGAGGACGAGGACGTGGCATACCACGTTTGCCTTCAACACTATTTAATAAAGCGGTTTCTTCACCACAGACGAAAGCCCCTGCTCCTAAACGAATATGACAACGGAATGAGAAATCAGTACCGAGAATATGATCACCTAATAAACCTGCTTCTTCTAATTCAGCAATAGCTTTTTTTAAACGATCAACGGCAACAGGATATTCGGCACGGACATAGAAGTAACCATTTTTAGCTCCGATGGCATAGCCGGCAATCATCATCCCTTCAATAACATTACAGGGATTACCTTCAATGATAGAGCGATCCATAAAGGCACCTGGATCACCTTCATCACCATTACAGATGATGTATTTATCTTCACTTTCAACATTGTAAGCAAATTGCCATTTGCGGCCAGTGGGGAAGCCAGCGCCTCCACGACCACGTAGACCAGATTTTAAGACTTCATCGATGACTTCTTGACGAGTCATATGCAAAGCTTTATTTAAAGCGATAAAAGTTCCATCGCCTAAAGCTTCATCGATATCTTCAGGGTTGATTTCATCATTGCCGTGAAGAGCGATGTCGCGCTTTTGCAATTTATAAAAATTAATGTCGTGTTGCTTTTGAACTTTTTGTTTGGTGACAGGATCGACAAATAAAAGACGTTCCACAATCTCGTGGTTGACAATATCTTTTTCAATAATTTCTTCAACGTCGCTCATCTTCACCTTAGTATATAGAGTCTCTTCGGGGAAAATTTTCACAAAAGGACCTTGCGAACAGAAGCCAAAGCATCCGACAATATTAGCAGTTACTGTCTCACTCAAGCCTTTTTCGATAATAATTTTTTGGAATTTAGCTAGGATCTCTGCTGATTCGCTAGATAAGCATCCTGTACCACCACAGATGACGATGGCGCGGTGACCATCTTGACAGTGAAATTTCTTTTCGAGGCACGCTCCGCAATGTTCGATTTTATCTAATAATTGCTTTTCGGTCTTAATCGTTTCAATTTTAGCCATACTAGCAAGCCTCCGCTTCTTTATTTTTATATTCATTGACAATCTTAATTGCTTCTTCTGGTTTAACTTGTGGATAAACCTTTCCATTTACAGAAACAGCTGGGGCAATAGCGCATGCTCCCACACAGCGTAAAACATCAAGAGTGAAGAGACCATCTTCCGTCGTTTCACCCGGTTTGAGATTTAAGATTTCACTAAATTTATTTAAGACTAATTGAGAGCCTTTAACATAACAAGCTGTTCCTAAACAGACACCAATGACATATTTTCCTTTTGGTGTTAAAGAGAAGAATGAATAAAACGTCACCACTCCATAAATCTCACTGACAGGCACTCCAGTCAGATCAGAAATCAATTCCTGAACTTCAAGAGGAATATAACCATATTCTTTCTGCACGTCCTCAAGGATCATCATTAATGGAGTTGGTTCATCTTTGTAACGCTCGACGATTTTTGTAATTTGCGTTACAGCACTACCTTGTAAATGCGGCATAGTAACCTCCTATTTGGTTTATCGCATAAAACCAGCCCATTTATTTTACGCAGATACGCGCATTATGACAAGCACAAAAAGGAGGGGTAAGCGTAAGCACACACCGAAAATGAAAAAAATCCCAACCCGATTATGAGCTGAGATTTGATTAATAATAAATAGAGGATAATTAGAGGATAACGACTGTCCCGTCTTCTTTAATTTGCACTTGATCACCCGTTTTTACTGATGCAAGGAACTCTTTGCCGAGCTCATCGATAGCGATGACAGAGCTATTTTCCCAAATGTTAGCCAAAGCAATACCAGAGCCCGCTAAAGAGTCGATATGCTCAGAAAATAAGAAGGCGGCAGGAGCGATTTTCATCGCACAAATCGTTTGAATTACTAAGCCACCTGTGGTCGACCCAATTGTTATTGGAAGACATAGAATTTTATCAGTGACATCAATACCATAGATATCTTGGTTCCCTTGATCAGAAATAACCGCTCTTTTTTTCTTACCAACAACGGCTTTTTGAAAAGAAGCGAGAGTATTAACGCCTTGATGAGAAACAACGGCTTCTCCCATTAATTGTCCGCTAGTGATGACACGTCCTTTAAATTGTTTCATATTATTTGGCCTCCTTACCAATCACAAAATTGAGAATTTCTTCATCTTTGTAATAACGGGCTAGTGAATAGGTTCTTAATTTGTTTGAAGAAGTAATAATACGCTTCTTTTTTGTGAGGGGATTATTCGTATACATCAATGGGCAGATACTCGATAGTTTCGCACCTGTGCTCATTAATGATTCATACTTATCACTCTTTTTAAATTTGTTAACTACATCAGGTGAAGAGGTTAAAATTGTGCGGACAACAACTTTCTTTTTACCGTTCTCTTTTAAACCTTCAGCAATCTTATCGGTCCAATCACATAATTGCTGATAGGTAAGATGAGGACAGCCGATAAAGACAAGATTACCTTTCTTAGTTTTGTTTTTCCACATGATGGGATATTCACGATAAACACGTTCTAATTCCGCATCATCAATGATGTATTCTTTAGGTTGTTCAACGAGCAATTTCTCGCCCAATTCCTGCGCTTCTGGTGTTAAATTAGCGATATGATAAAGCCCTACTGCACCATTAGAGGCGGTCGCTGCTCCAAAATCTTTGAGATAACCAACAACTTGTTCATTAATTTTGGTACCTAAAAATTTATCAAGTCCTTCGACATAAGGAACATCTTCCAATACTTTCATGCCAATCGCGGATCCGAGAATTTGAGCTTCAGGTAAGTGGCTCGTTTTAACGACAACTCTCCAAGTGGCTTTTCGTCCTTTGTCGGTTAAAAATCCAAACTCTGGCACATAACCAATAATTGAACCAAAAAGGTCAAGAATACCTGAGTTACGATTACATCTTGCTCCTAAAACAGAATTCGCATAGACAACTGCCGAACTCTCAGCCCACGAAAGAATATCACCTTTCTTAGGAATATTACCAACTTCGGGTAAATAAGAAGTACAAGTAAAAGCATTCGCATCACGAAGACCAACTTTTGTTAATTGCTCTTCATATCTTTTTTGTTGTGAGTACAAAACTTTACTAAAGACTAATTTATCAAGAAGTGAGCATTTTACATTCTTATAATCATAGGGTCGCGGATCAACAGTGAATTTTCCTTTGGCGTGAATATCATCGCCAATTATTGTGTCCATCATAGAGAAGATCGGCTTTAAAATTCCAATGCCAAAGGAAGTGACGAGATGTCCTTCATCATGAGTGACTTTGACGAGTCGAGGGGCTTCAAACATATCGCCAAACATCACGATTGTCTCCATGATTTTGGCCATCGTCTCGCCTTGCTTACCATTAAGGATATCTCTTTGTTCGGGAGTTAATTCCATTTTTGGTTCATACATAAAACGTTTTGTCTCCTTATTGTTATGTATCAATACGATTGATTATCTAAATCATAACACTATTTTATTAAATAGTTATACAAGAGCTGACTTTTTCATCTAGAATAAGTAATAGAGGTACTCTTATGAAAGAAATATATAATCCTTTATTTACGCCATGGAAAATTGGCAACGTGGAAATCAAGAATCGTATCGTCATGACTTCCATGGGTGGAACTAGTCTTTTTGGCTGGATGGAACCCGCTCACTTCGATGAAGAAGCGGCGAAGTTCATCATGGGAAAAGCCAAGAACAATGTCGGTTTAATTCTCCCTGGTATTGCTCCAGTCAAAAATCCCATGATGGGTGGTTGGCTCTATTCCAACAAGGGGATGTATAAGAAATTAAAAATCTTTATGGATGAACTCCATCAAACCGGAGCCAAACTATTCGTTCAATTAACAGCTGGCTTTGGCCGTTCGATGGCGTTAAACGACATCATGGTCAAATGCTGCACCAACAAAGTGATGGGTGGCTTAATGAAGCCCATCTTCAATATGAATTGGATCAATGCGGCACCGAGTGTCACTCCTAATCGCTGGAGCGATAAGGTAATGACGAAGGCCATGACTGAAAAACAAATTCAAGCCATTATTGAGGCTTTTGCCAAGACCGCTAAATTATGCCAAGAAGCCGGTGTTGATGGTATTGAAGTTCACGCCGTCCACGAAGGATATCTCCTCGATCAATTCACTTTAAAATACACCAACCTTCGAAAAGATAAATGGGGTGGCAGTTTTGAAAACCGCTACCGCTTCCCCGTCGAGATTGTCAAAGCCATTAAAAAGGCTTGTGGACAAGATTACCCTGTCTCTTTACGTTATTCCGTTGTCAGTAAGACCAAAGGCTTTAATGTCGGCGCGATGCCTGACGAAGACTATCAAGAAGTCGGACGTGACATGGAAGAAAGCGAGAAAGCCGCTAAATATCTCCAAGATGCGGGCTACGATATGCTTAACTGCGATAATGGCACCTATGACGCCTGGTATTGGGCTCATCCACCAGTCTATATGAAAGATAACTGCAATCTCCCAGAAGTTGAACACATTAAAAAGTTTGTCGATATTCCGGTCGTCTGCGCTGGTCGTATGACTCCCGAAATCGCTGCGAAAGCCATCGAGGAGAAGAAGATTGATGGCATGGGTGTCGCTCGTCAATTCTTAGCTGATGAAGAATGGGTTAGTAAACTAATGAAAGATAAGGAAGAAGATATTCGTCCTTGTATTCAATGCCATAATGGTTGTTTCAATATGTGTCACTATAAAGGAGTCGCCAATGATCAAGATTTAAATGATGCAATACATATGGCAAGATGTGCCATTAATCCAGAGACAATGCAATCGGAAAAATACAAAATCATCAAAGCGAAAAAAGCCAAGAATGTCGCCATTGTTGGCGGTGGTATCGGTGGCATGGAAAGCGCTCTTGTCTGTGCAAAACGCGGACATAAGGCCACAATTTTTGAACAGAGTGATAAATTGGGTGGTGTCTTCACCGCCGCTTCCACTCCTATCTTTAAAGAGAATGACCGTCGCTTAATCGAATGGTATCTCCGAGAGATCAAAAAATATCCTGAGATCAAAGTGGAGTTAAATACCAAAGCCGACTGCTTAAAGTGTTTAGGCAAAGACTTTGATGAAGTGATTGTCGCCACTGGTTCAAAAGCCCGTCATCTCCATATTCCCGGCAGTGAAAAAGCGATTGAAGCTGTGGATTTCTTATCAGGCTCTAAAGATGTCGGTGAAAATCCTGTCATCATCGGCGGTGGTTTAACTGGCTGTGAAATCGCTTATGAATTATGCCTTAATGGCAAGAAACCCGCCATTGTTGAAATGAAGAACGATCTCATCGCTGTCAAGGGTGTCTGCTTAGCCAATAGCTCTTATCTCCGCGATTATTTCGCTTTACATCAAACTCCTGTTTATCTCGAGACTAAAGTCAAAGAGATTAACAATGATGGAGTGATTATCGTTGATAAAGATGGTAAAGAGTCCACTCTCTTGGCCAGTAAGGTCATCACCTCGATTGGCTATATCCCCACTCCCCTTTCTCCCGAAGGAAAACATGTCCATCTCGTTGGAGATTGCAATGGTGTCGGTAACTTACGGACCGTCATTTGGCGAGCTTGGGATGTCGCGATGAAAATCTAAATATCAATCGCATAATAAAAGGGCTGAGTCGAAGATTCAGTCTTTTATTTTGTTAGAACGTCTTTGGTATTTATTATTTGATTAAAGTTCTTGGTTAACTCATCACCA
Organism: Bacilli bacterium; assembly: GCA_041672305.1. Classification (GTDB taxonomy): domain Bacteria; phylum Bacillota_I; class Bacilli_A; order RFN20; family CAG-826; genus JAAYDH01. The sequence continues at coordinate 4,637 of JBAYZW010000002.1, read as the reverse complement.
AAGCATAAATAATTAATGTCTTTTAGTGGGTATTTTCTTTCTCCTATATAGTGGGCAAATCCATCGTAATGGGCACACAAAAGATCAGAGGAGTTGATTTCCTTAATAATTGCATAGTCAAATTGCTTTCTATTTTTCGTTGAAATATTGACCGTGATTTGATTTTCCAAACAATATTTCATGATGCCATTAAAATCATTCTTGTTAAGCATCTTTGCTTTACTATGATGAATATTGATAAGTTTATCCATCATCTTTAGATATTTTCCACGATACGAAATTTTGCTGACTTCCGCTAAATCTCGAATGAGAACACCATCGTAAAAACCTTCCTCATCAAAAAGATCCATGATAACTTTCCCATCATCTATGCCATTGATGTAACCAACTTCAAAACAATATCGACTCTTAAAAAATATCGAACATAAGGTATGAAGTTTGATTAAAGGTTGCTTTGAATAAATCACTGGTGTTTCTTTTAAATCATCAATAATATCTTCTTGAAGTAAAAACTCATATTTTTCAAGACCTGGAGACCCAAAAAATAATTCTTTGATATTACTGACTGATATATTCACATTATCTTTATAAACACTGCCATTAAAATATAAGGCTTTCATTTTTATTTGCTCAGTATCATAAGAGAGAATAAAACCATATAAGAATTGACCTTTAAATAGATGAATTTCAAGAGGCTTATTGTTCTGAAAGAGATATTGAATAATGTCATTCATACAGGAAAACTTATTTTCATTATCTGGAATAGGGTTTAAAGCAATCATCTTCCGCATGAAAGTAAGATAATTTGATTGTTTGACAATATTTAATTTCCTTCTTTTTAGATAAAAACAATAGCCATCAAAACGACCAGATGTACCATAAAACTTGTAAAGAGCGCCATCGCTTAAAATACTTGATAATGAAGCGACAAAAAAGTATCTTTTGCTTGTTTTAATTTCAAAAATTTTAGGGAATTTCATAGTAAAACTTATTAATATTTTATAATGCATTCACAAGTTTTAAAAGTTTGATTAAGTAAGCAATCCTTATAATTATATTTGTTATTTTTATTTAATGGTCTTCAATTTATTGATTGTGTGTTGTTTATATTCATATTTATTAACTTCGTAACCATCAATTGAAAGATATGAATTTGTTTGTATGTTTTTATATGAAATAGTGTCTTTAATTATTCCCAAAAGATATTCAGGTTTGCTTTTGTCATAAATGCATGAAAGCACTAAAGCATTTCGAAAATATTTAGCGTTTTTTCCAATAAACTCAGTATTGATGTGAATATCTAGAGTTTTTAAAAGAAAATATAAAAACATTGCTATTGAGCGAGTGTTTCCTTCTCTGAACATATGGATTTGCCACAACTCAGATATGAGGCTGGACACTTTAGAAACTTTTTCTTTAATTGTTAATGAATTCCAATTAATTGATGTGAATTTCTTTTCCAAATTTTCGAGTTCTTTTTCTATATAATCACATGGAGTATAGTCGACAGAATAACCATTAAGAATAGGCTCACTTTTATAGATATTAATCTTCCGTATTTCCCCAGCCCATTCATATACAAATTGAAATAATTCTTTATGGATTATTTTTATATCATATAGACTTTTTATTGCCATTGGATGGGCTTTTAAATTAGCAATTGCAGCAATCAATGTATCATTTTCAAATTGATCAAGTTTTTTAGCATTTTTAATATTTAATTTGTTAACTAACACATCGCAATCTAGATATAGATAAGGATCTCGACTCATTTATGCTGTCTCCCAATAGCAAATTGCATCGTTTCATAATCTATTTTCCCTTGCAAATATAAAGAAATTAAATCTTTAGTTTTATTTGAAGCTTTTCCACCATCAATTGAATTAATGCTTTCTGCAAAAGAAATTGTCTCATTAATATCTTGGCTTGGAATGGAGACATCAAAAGGTAGACCTTTATGTAAAACAACCTGATTCAAAAATAAAGTGACAGCAAATGAAGTTGTCATCCCTAATTCATGAAAAATTTTATCGCATTCTTTTTTTATTTGTGGCTCGATACGAGTATGAATTAATTCTGTTTTTTTCATTTCAAACCTCGATATTATTGTATATCTTTTGTTATACATTATCAATATTATATAGAAAAATCACTATTAAAAAGCCCCTCACTATTTGAAGGGCTTAAATTGTTTAGATTATTTAAATCTTTTCCACGACATCTTGTAAGACGATGCGAGAGAGATTACGAGGCTTACGACCTTTCTTCAAAACTCGTTCGCCAAGGTTGATAGCGCCGACTGGACAGACTAGTCCGCAGAGTAGACAACCAACACACTTATCGTGGTTGCAACGTGGTTGACGTTTTTCTTCATCCCATTCCATGGCTTGATGAGCGCCGTCGTAGCAGGAGATGACACATCGGCCGCAACCAACGCACTTATCAAGATCAATTTCGGGATAGACGACATAGTCACGATCAAGAGCTTCCGCAGGAATGTTATTCTTCGTAGCTTGACCCACTAAATCTTCGAGGTGATCAACGTGTTGAGATTCCATATAATGCTCTAAGCCATTACAGAGGTCTTCAACGATGCGATAACCATATTGCATAATCGCCGTTGTAATCTGCAAAGTCTTACAACCTAATAAAATGAACTCAGCGGCGTCTTCCCACGTCTCAATGCCCCCAATACCAGCAATTTCGGCATTTTTAAGCTTAGGGTTCGTTCTCATTTGTTGAATGAAACGCAAAGCAACTGGCTTAACAGCTTTGCCGGAATATCCCGAGATAGAAGATTTGCCATTGATAATTGGTAAACCAACTTTTTTATTAAGATCGAGATTGATAATTGATTTAATTGTATTAATAGCACTGACGCCGTTGGCGCCCCCTTCAATACTAGCGATGGCTGGCTCACACATATCCGTGATGTTCGGAGTCATCTTGGCCATAAATGGTAATTTCGTGACACGGCGAACCGCTTGACAATATTTACGACATAATTCGGGGTTACTACCAACATCTGAGCCCATGGCGTGCGAAGTCATCTGAGGACAAGAGAAGTTTAATTCAATCATATCCGCTCCGGCTTCGGTAACAAGACGAGCTAATTCTTCCCAATCTTCTTCATTGCTGCCCATGATGGAAGCAATTAAAACATTGTTTGGATAATTCTTCTTTAATTTACGGATATCAGCGAGATTCTCTTCAAGAGGATGCTCAGCAATTTGCTCCATATTCTTAAAGCCCACGAAGGGTTCGTTTTCTTTAGTTAAAGCGTCAAAACGAGGTGACACTTCGTCGATGACATAGTGTTTAGGACCGATGGTCTTAAAGACGACACCACCCCAACCACTTTCATAAGCTTTGGCGCACATGTCATAGCAGTTGCCAACGGGAGAAGAAGATAAACAGAATGGATTAGGGAATTTGACCCCCATGAAGGTGATCGATAAATCTTTATGGACCATATTATTTGCCTCCTAAATATTTTTTGACAGCGTAGGCGACTTCTTTGCCGCTTCTCACGCCCCACACGACGGTCTTTTCGCCATGGCCGATATCACCAGCGATAAAGATATTGCTATCTTGGATGTGGTTACCTTCGATTTTGACTTCACCACGTTCAATTTGTAAGCCTAATCCCGCTGGATCAACTTGTTGACCAACTGCGAGGATGATTAAATCGGCTTTGATTTTTAATTCGCTAGGAATAACGCGGTGTTTGAATTTGACGATTCCACCACGAGAGGTCGCAGTGGGGACATATCCATCAATGATGGTTACGCCTTGTTCTTGAGCTCCGAGCAATTCTTTCTTGCTCGCTCTAAATTCGCTGAATTGTTCATAGACGACATCAGTAACATGTGGGCAACCTAATAATTTAAGCGTGGTAACAGTATCCATCGCCACATCGCCACCACCAATGACTAAAACATTCTCGGGAATCTTAACTTTTCCACGACGAGATTTAACTTGTTTTAACCAATCGACCGCTAATTTGACTTTGCGATTATTTTCAAACATGGGAAGCATCTTGCCTTGGCTGGCGCCAATGGCGATGATGACAGCGTCATTATCTTTTTGTAAATCTTTTAAAGTGATATCACTGCCAATGCGCGTGTTAAGAGCAATCTCAACACCAAGATTGACAATTCTTTTGATTTCTTGATCAACAACTGAAGTTGGAAGACGATATTCTGGGATACCATATCTTAGATATCCACCGGCTTTAGCATCTTTCTCATAGATGGTGACTTGATAGCCTTCCATCGCTAATTCAGCCGCGACAGTTAAACCACTAGGACCACTGCCAATGACAGCAATCTTTTTGCCATTTAAGGGTTTTACTTCCCAAATATCCATCTTGGTTGTCGCTTCATAATCGGTGATATATCGTTGGATACGACCGATATCAATTGGTTTGTCAATTCCGGAACGAGAACAGCCTTCTTGGCAGTATCTCTCGGTTGGACACACTCTCGCGCAAATGGCACCGAGAGCATTATTAATTCTCACGGTTTCGGCAGCGCCCTTCACATTCTTGAAACGGACAGAGCGGATGAATTTAGCTGGATCTGTTCCAGCTGGACAACTTGTTGAACATGGAGCGTCAAGACAAAGTAAGCAACGAG
>JBAYZW010000001.1:0-30834 GCA_041672305.1 Bacilli bacterium | reverse complement strand
TGGAATCAGTCTTCTTCTCGATAAAGGCCACTTTGACGTTAAAGGGGATATCGTGCTCTTTTTTTTGAAAATGAACACTCTTTGGGGAGAAAGCTAACGAGAGTTTTTTACCTTCTAAAACATCCCAAAGAATCCGACTTTTAAAGTTCTCGCTCGTCTTGATTACTTGGTGAGCAAGAATAATCTCACGATCTTTAATCGTCATATCAAGCCGGTTTTCTCTTGGAACACCTAATATCGCTTGTGAAGAATCAATATCAAAGAGATGGGCTTGATTCATATCAAAGTTGAGGAATATTTCCTCTCCACTTTCATATATCACTCCATTATTGCCTTTCATTATCACATCTTGTTTATTATCTTTGATGCGACAGTATAAGATTGTTTCATTTCCGAGTTTTTCCACCACGTTAATCGTGGCTTTAAGCCCTTTGTCGCTGACGATAATATGTTCTGGCCGGATGCCAAAGAGGACTTCTTTCCCATCATATTGCGCTTTAGAAAGTTGAAAGGATTTCATGTCAGGGAAGATTACTTCTTCTTCCTCATCATCGAAAAGATGAGCCACCATTTGATTATTTTTAAATAAGAGAGTGGACTTAATAATATTCATTTGCGGAGAACCGAGGAAGGTCGCCACAAAAAGATTGGTGGGGTTTTCATATAAATTGATAGGAGAATCAACTTGTTGAATAAAGCCTTTGTTCATCACCACAATGCGATCACCCATCGTCATCGCCTCGGTCTGATCATGCGTGACATAAATGAAGGTCGTTGCCAATCGCTTATGAAGTTTGTTAATCTCCGTTCTCATCTGCACACGAAGTTTTGCATCTAAATTGCTTAATGGTTCATCGAGAAGAAAGACTTTGGGCTCACGAACAATCGCTCTTCCGAGGGCCACTCTTTGACGCTGCCCACCAGAGAGAGCTTTTGGCTTTCTCGTCAATAATTCTTCAATCTCTAAAATCTCGGCGGCTTCTTTCACACGAGTCGTGATTTCGTTCATCGGCAGTTTTCGAAGCTTTAAGCCAAAAGCCATATTTTGAGCGACAGTCATGTGGGGATATAAAGCATAACTTTGAAACACCATAGCGATATCCCGATCTTTACTATCGACATCGTTGACTAATGTATCGTCAATAAAGAGTTGACCAGCGGTGATATTCTCTAATCCCGCGATCATTCGTAAGGTCGTCGATTTTCCACAGCCAGAAGGTCCCACAAAGACAATAAATTCTTTATCTTCAATTTCGAGGTCGAAGTCGTTGACGGCGCGGACTCCTCCTTCGTACACTTTGTAAATGTGTTTTAACGTAACTCGAGACATAATTAGTCCTCCTTATTATTTTTCGGAACATAAAGTCCTTTTTTGAGATATTCAGGGTAATGATATTGATTGATCATCTTATCAAAAATGACTAACGCTCTTAATTCCCATAGATAAATGAAAGGAAAAGAGAAGAGAATTGCCACTCCAAAAGCGATAAGCGCGGTGACATTAGAAATGATAGATAAAGCAATAAAAAGACCAGGACTAATCAGAAAGAAAACGAAATTCATTGGAAAATGAGCAAAGCTCATTAAAAAGGCATTCTTATATTCGGCGGAAGCTTTATTAGTATAAGTAAAAGATTGAGCTAAGGTAAAAATAGAGGCCATTGTAAAAATGATGAATTGCAAAATATCCACTCCCATTAAAATGCCTACCCAAACAGGATGAATGGTATAAAAGAAGAGAAGATAGAGACAGCCGATAATCGCTAAGAAAGCCGAGATACCAACAATCAAGCCTTGAAAGAGAGCTTTTTTCCAAGATTCTTTAATGCCATAAAAGAAACTTGGCGTCGTAATCTGCATTTCGGAATAGCCTAATTTCATAGCAACATTAAAGGCACCCGCTAAACCGAGATAGAAAATCATGATACAAGGGATAGCAATCAAGGCACCATAGAAGACTAACGAGAAAATTTGGCTATTATCTGCTGACGAATTACTCGCTCCTCCAATAAGAAGAGAAAAAACTAAATAATCACAGAATAATGGCAAGATAAAAATAGCGAGAAGAAAAGAGACAGAGAAAAAGAGTCTCCATTCATTTTTGAATGAGTCAAAAAACTGTTTTTTTCTATTTCTTGGTAAGGAAGATGGATCAAAATCTTCAGTGGGTATTTTTTCTTTAGCCATGGTTTTCTCCTAATAAATAACGCATCGCTCGAAGCGATAAATCATAAACACTATCAGGGTGTGTTCCATAACTTTTAATCGTTAAGGAAGTCGCGCTGACGGTGAGATAATAACTTTCATCCGTAAAGGGAATATAATCTTCAAGCCATGAGTCAATACTTGATGATTTGATTTCAATTCCATACTGCTTTTCATCTTGCTCAAAATAAGAATAGGTATTTCCTTCCAACTCATTGGTAATGAAAAGATCATAAATGGGGAGCATAATTTCGGTCAAATCTAAACTTTCCATAACGGAACGAGGAAGAATAAACAGATCGCTTGAATTATAACCGATGACTTTGAGTTTCTCATAAAAAGTCGAGTCAGTTGGATTAGAAGTGACAATTCCCGCCTCTTTCATTCCCGCCTCTTGAAAGGAGATTTCAATATTATCCGCTAACCCATTGGAATCAACATCACTAGAGGCGACAAAGATCTCAATTTTTTCGTAACTCTTGGGCAGGTGCATCAAATTCATCGTATAAGTAATCAAAGCGGAACCAAGGAGAGGAATCACTAAGAAAAGAGGCCAGAAATAAGGAATTCCATTCTTAATAAATTTTCGAGATGATAAAGTCATAAAATCTCCTCATATGACAGGATGAGATTATTTGAAGAATGAACATGATAACGCTTTCCTACTTTCATTTTGGATTCGCTAGGAAGAAGGATATAAAGAGTTCGCTCATTTTCTTTTTCTTCATGTAATGAAGAGAAGGTCATTTGACAAGAAACTAGGCCTTGGTACGAATGGAGCTTTCCTTCATCCATTCTAATTAGTTTGAGTTTCTCATCAAAGACGGAGGAGAAAGAGATATTTCGAAATAACTTAGCTTTGATGATAGTTTCTTTAAAAGGCCCAATTAAAAATAGAAGAGCGCCGATTGAATACACAATAAACAAGACGATAAGAAAAAGCAAAAGGACTGTGAATTGAGAAGGGGAGAAAATAATTCCTAAAGCAATGATGATGACGATTAAAAAAGAAACGAGAGAGAAATAGAAAACTGAACGGAATTTCTTCTTCTGATAATTCTCCATCTCTTTTTGTACATCAATTAGAATCATTCATTTACCCCAGATAAGCTTTAATAGCGTTAAAAATCTCTTTGCCCCAGAGAATATACCCATAGGAAGATAAGTGGAGACAATCGAGTCTAAAGTAAGCGGCATTAGCCACTCCCGTCGCTTTCAAAAGGACTTTACCAGCATCGATGATCGTGACATATGATAATTCTTCCGCTAAAGCGGTAATTCCTTCATTAACAGTATCAATACTATCACTATAGGAGAGGAAATATCCGGGAAGACGATTGAGCAAGACATAGAAGATTTTCGTATCGGGCAATCTTTCATGTGTCTTTGTGAATAAAGTTCGCACATTATTGATAATCATATCAGGGTTGTTATGAGAATTGATGAGGTCATTAATTCCGACGTAATAGGTCACAACCTTCGGCATATAAGGATAGACTAATCTTTCATTGAGATGATCGACCCAATCAGTTACGGTCGTGCCTCCGATGCCATGGTTATAACACACGATTGGATCCATAGCCTGAGCGTAATCAGTCCAGAACTCCATTGAGGAAGAACCCGCCATCATGACATGGTAGTTTTCCGCTTCCGCATCATTTGTCTCATAAGCTGTTGCTTTGGCTTCGTATGTCGCATTAGATAAGACATGGGTGCTAACGATTTCTTGAGCGGCGATAACAGTGGTTTCTTCACTCCCATCTTTTTCCGCGACAATCGTAAAATTCATATTCTCAATTGAAGCGACAGCACTTTTAAGAGTAACGCCACCTTGGTGGGAATAATTGATGGCAAAGCGCACATCATCAGTATGATTTTGCAGTCTCAAAAGACTACCATATGGTAGATAGGCAATCCCATCTTTAACTTCACCATTGAGAATGCCATTAACCTTGATAAATGAGGTCAAAGTATTATCGACATGATCAGGAGCAACATAGACCGGCTCTTGATATACACTCTCTCCCGTTTTTGTCCAGGAAGCATAGAGGAAGAGACTGTTTTCGACAATCTCATTAGCAAAGTCAAAAGCGTTAACACAGGAGCTTTCTTTATACCAACCACCAAAAGAATAATCTTCACGGGAAGGATTAATTTCTGGAGGAGTTATCTCCCCGCTTTCCTCCACTTCAATTTGCTGATAGATGAGATTGTTAGCAATGGCATCAAAATTATCGTAAGAATAAGTTTCATTACTATAATTCGTCATAAAATTAACGACTGTTTTCATTTCCCACTCCTTAATGTTTCCTCCGGCAATAGTCAGGTCCCCAGAGTCACAAGAGCAAAGAAGAAAAGGCAAAAGGCAAAAAGGAACTAGCTTTCTTATCGACATTTGTTCTCCTCCTTCTTAAGCTCTGCTAATAAATCGGAGAGCTTAACAGTTGCTAAACCAATAAAATGATCAGCACACCCATAGTAAATATAAATAATTCCATCTTTAATGACATTAGCGGTCGGAAAAACACAGCCATTATAGAAACCTTTCGTTTCATAATCGAATTCTGGCTCCATAAAAGGTTTTTTAGTTCGAGAAAGAATCTTCATCGGATTGTCCTTATCGAGTAAGAAGGCTCCCACTCGATAAACTTCATCTTTCTTTGAAACTCCGTGATAAATCATCACCCAGCCTTCACTGGTTTCAAAAGGTGGACAAGAAGCACCAACTTTTAATGATTCCCAATCTTCTTGACCTTCATAAAAGAGACGAAGAGGTTCGTTCCAAGATAGAAGATCATCAGAAGCCGTTAGCCAAATTGAGGGAGTGGCGCATGGGTAGCCTTTTCCAAATCGTGCACTTGGTCTAGAAGTGCGATAGAACTTACCATTAATCGCGCGTGGAAAAATCACCACATCGCGATCGTCATCTTTAGCGTCCGTAATACGGCCCAGTTTCTTCCAATGTTTTAAGTCTTTAGAAATAGCTAAATGGGTTTCCGTATTGTTACAATTGAGCACCAGCGGTCCCGCTTTCGGTTGAAAACCATAATATTTCTTGTCTTTTCTCCAATATTGACCCGGAGCAAAGGCTCGAGAGGCATAAGTAAGATAGTAATAATCTTCAATTTTGACGAGACGAGGATCTTCCACTCCACCACCATCTGCGCCATTCTTATCAGGTTCAATAATGGGGCTGTCGCTTTGTCGAACAAAATGAATACCATCGGTGGAAGTCGCATAACCGAGATAAATGTAATGAGTCTCATCATTACCAGCCGCCCGATAAAACATATGGAAAAGTTTATCTTCTTCGTTATAAATAACTGCTGGATTAAGAACCGCCAAAGACTCCCAATCATTCTTTAAATTAGGAGAAAGGATGGGGTTTTGCGCGCATTTTTCAATTTTCATATTAATTCGCCTCCAAAGGTGAAACTAGTAAGTGTGAACGATTATAGGCATTGCTGAGGCGGATGTTATCAACATAAATGGCCGAAGCATTACCAGTTGAATTGACAATACCAAAGGTTAATTTATTTAAATAGACGATATTCCTTCCGGTCACTGTTGAACCATTCGGAGCGGTGTAATCAACAAAATTGTCAAAGCCAATTTCATAGCGATTCCACGAGTCGGCGACTTTCGAAAGATTCTTTCGCACTTGATAAGTGCTGCTTCCAATCATCAAATAGAGATTGACATAAACAGTGGCTTGACCATCGCCTTTAATATCAAGAGTTAATCCTTTGGCTAAGAAAGAATCAGTGATGTTCATATCCATGGTTGTCGGTAAGAGATAACTCACACTATTAAAACCTTGATAGTTCATCTTTAATGAATGAGTGCCTCCAACGCTAGAGACATCATTACCAAGTTCAATATTATTAGTTTCTAGAGAATTACCATAGCCCCAAATGCCAAGGACATCTTCGGTGGTTTGATATTTCTCAGCGTCATCAAATGTCGCTTGAGTAGCATTATCAGCATCAACGGTGATCGCTTTCTCTTTTTCGACAATTTGTGGTTCAGAATAACTGACATTGACCATTTTATAGTTATCCATGTAGACAGGATTGTTCATGGTATAGACTGGAACGAGTGAACCGGATTTATTGTAATAGATATAACTGAGCATGAAACCGACATGGGTAATGTCTCCGTTTTGAATCGGATTACCATAATTAGTTTCAGCTGTGGCAGTAAAAGCTTCATAGGGAATCGTGTACTCAGTCCAAGTTTTTGATAATTGTTCGATGTTATAAACATAGATTTCCCCTGTTACTAAACGAATGGCAACTTGGCAATATGCTCCCACTGATTTGAGGTAAGTTAAGGAGGAATTATCACTTAAGACAGAGCCGTCTTTAAGCCATACAGAGATGGCATTAGCATCTTCTTTTTCCACACTGACAGGGAGATAGTAAGCGGCGGCAGTCATATCGGATTTATAAGTTAAAACTCCACATTGAGTGTTACCTGTGCCAAGTTTTTTCAACCTATCAAGACCAATAAATTCGTCTTTGTTCTCCACAGACATTTCCCATTGATAGAAGGGCATCGCGGGAGTGGTATAGTTTTCAAAATCCTCGATGATTCCATCCGCACCAATGGTTCGAGTAGAAGTATTAATACCCTCTTCGTCAGCTTTATAAATAATTGAAAAGTTCGCGTAAGTAATTGTTCCAGTTCCATACATCGAAGTGACTCCAAACTGCAAAGTGGAAATATAAGACATCTCGCGTTTACCATTACCGTTTAAGGCATTGGCGACAAAAGCTTTAAAAGGAATATAGATGGTTGTGAATTGAGAAGTAGAAATCGATGTTAAAGGTTGCGCGTAATACCAGAGATCACTATCTTCTTCCTTAATGCGAATATTGAAGTTTCCTGAGGAAGAACCACTATATTTGACATCAAATTTAACCGTATCTCCTTCGCTGAAGAATCGATTTGTTGGAATGCGTGTGAAGGCATAACCTTTTTTATTCATTCCCACTGTATTAAGTTCGTTAGCACCCGCATCGTAATGGATGGTGTAAGATAGGCCATCCTCGGCGACGTCATAGCCAAAGTTATAGCTGTTCTCAAATGACCAATTTTCAGTCGGATAATCATTAAAATTGAGATTATCAATATAATAGGAAGCATAGTTGCTCTTTTTCACCGCTTTGATCTCGCTGACCAAACAGGCTCCATCGCCCCATGAGCGGTCAAAGACAATTTCCATATATTTAATGTGATAATGGTCAAAATTCTCACTGCCATAGGTCACCCCTTCTGTATCATGGGTGAATTCATCAAAGGGTAGTAAGACGACTTGTTTGCAGTTGTTGGCAAGTTGAATCTTGTGTCTCCAGAACCCACCATTGGTGTCGATAAGTCGCAAGGAAGCCGTCGCGTCATCACCCGAATAGAAGAAACGCAAAAACATCGCGTCGGTTCCATATGTATCGAGCTCAACGGTTTTCGTGACAACGACCCAGCCAACATTGTTTTCTTTGACGAAATTAATCACTAATGAGTCCTCGTTATTATCGAAGAAGTTGGTCTTATCAATATCCAAGTCACATTGGGTGCCTTGCGAGTGAATTGACCAGTCTGATTCTTTTCCCAATGAGAAATCGACTGATTCATAATCAACACTTGAAAGATGAAAGGTAAAAACTTCATTGCACTCTTTCGTCTTTCCTCCCAAACGAGCTTTCACTCTCCAGTAATAATCCATATCGCGCTGGGTGAGGGAAGCCTTAATGGTGAAATATGGAGCGGTAATATAGTCTTGTTTATAGTAAATAACACTTGAATCGTTATTAATAAAAGTGGAAGTTGAAGCAATCTCAAGAGTATAATATTCGGCATGTTCTGAACTTTCCCACGTAAATGTCGGAACAGCATCAATCAACTCATTGTGACAAGGAGCCACAAGAGAGAATGAACCGAGATCTCCGCTATTGGTGGTTGGTTCAAAAGTATTTGATTCCACAACAGGATTACTCCCACTGCATGAAGCGAGTATTAAAGCTAAAAAAGGAAGTAAAAGATTAACAAATTTTTTCATCATAATTCCTCACTTGAAACAATCACCATACTATTGGCAGGTATTTTGATTTCTGTCTTTTTATTTAAGGAGCCATCAATCACATAATTAGGTTTAATAAAGCCTTGATCATTGAGTCTAATTTGTCCTTCACCAAAGGTGTAAATATATAATTTCCCCGAACCATTAACTTCTTGTTCGAGATAGTACGATTTGGTGATATCTTCACTTCCGCGATTAATCGCGACAAAGCCACCCGAATTATTGGCTTTATTTACCACTCCAATCGAGCGGAAGAAGGTATTCGTTTCTTCATCCTCAATATCCGAAGCATAGACTTTGGATTGAGGAGATAACAAATTGGTTAACAAGCAAGAAGAATGGAACCATGGTCTCACTTCTTGATCATAGGCTTGATCGCTAGTCAATGAGGAGAACATTCCCCATCTTTTAGGTGTGGCGGGATTAGTGGTATAAATAAAGTTCATCGCATCATCAAATGACCAATATGTTAAGCCATTCACACCGCCCAAAACACTTTGGAGAGTAAAATCCGCCATGCGAATTCCGTAGGTTACAGTCTTAATCAAAAGGTTGGAATCGGTTTCGGCATCTTTGCCATCAAGAAGACCGCATTCCCAAATATTTACTGGTCTTTCACTGCCATATCCGTGGTCGATGGAATGAACATTTTTGTTCAAAGTTTGAAGTTCTTCAAGGACAACACCTTCATCGATATAATAGTTAGAAAGATAGAAATGAGCTCCGTAATCTCCGACTGATTTGGCACATTGTTTAGCGATGGAAGTCCAATATTCTTTGGTTCCTTCTAGCCCGGTAGTGTCACCACCCACAATTTGAATATTGTTTAAACCGACACTATCAAAAGATTTGCGGACATTATCAACACCTTTCGCCCACTTGTCAAAAGTGTTGTTCCAGTTCTTTGATAAACCTTTGATACCAAGATAATTCGGTTCATTGCCATTCACGAACCAACGGATACAAGTGTAACCTTTCTTATTCACAAGATAGTCGAGGATAAATGTTGAGATTTTTGCCCAGCGAATATCAGAAGTGCATTCATCCATCATATTCCATTTATCATCAACTAAAGAGCCAACGACATTCCAAGCGCCAAAGGCGACTTCAATTTTATGGCTTTGACAATACGATAATATCTCATCGAGATTGGCCGCCATTTTATTGGTAAAATCATAATCCCAAGTATCATTGGTCTTGTCATCGTCTCCACGATCGTTGAAATTAGTGACAAACCAATCATAGTTGATCATGCAACGGATACGACTGGGATTAAGTCTTTGAATATTTTCAAAAATTCTTTCTCGCGAACGCTCATTGAGTTTATCGGTGTCCTCATAAACACCCCATTCCACGCCTAATCCTCCAAAGGATGATTGAACGAGGTTATCCTTCTTGAAAGCAACGGTGGTTGGATCGCTTACTTGACCTCCACAACTAGATAAGGCCATAAGGGAAATTAATGGTAATAAACAGAGGGATAATTTTGATCTTTTCATACATTCTTTCCTAATGTTTCATTAATTTCTTCTAAAACAGGTACCCACTCACCACCAGTGACATTATCAAGATATGTTGTGCTACTAATCTTGTTATAAAGATATTGAATAGCGCTAGCAGTAGCTTCGCTTAATAAATTAGCTTCATAGCGATCTTTTAAAGTGGAAGAGAGCCACATAACTTCCGCTTCTTCTTTGAAGATTCGTAATTCGTTATTTTCTGAGGCTTCAACCATCTTTTCTTGCCATGCATTAAAAATGCTATAAGCGTGCTGATCAGTTAATGGGTCAATCGCAGCATAATCATTTCCTAAGGTGAGGCAGTAACGAAGATATTTTGCTCCATTAACTTTCTTGACGTATTTACCATCGCTTCCAATTGGCCAGCCATCTTCCGTCAGAGTAATGTTTCCTTCATCATCTTCGATGTAATCATAGTTTTTCTTGCCATAAACAGCTAATTTTGTACCTTCTTCTGAAAGAAGATAGTCATAGAGATCCAGAATCTTATGAAGCTTGTTATCGGAAATATCACTGTTGAAGAGTGTCATTGAGAACCAATTCATCGCTCCTTCAAGAGCATACATATTATCAGGACCTTTGACTTTCATGATGGCGGTAGCGTCATCCAAAGGAAAATCTTTGTTGTTGCCATTTGCGGTCTTCAACGATGAGCGGACGGCTTGAAGATTGGATAACGAAATATTCTCGTAAAGCACACCAGCGTTATTGGAGCAATAACTCTTTCTTGCTCCGCCTTCTGGAGTGGTCATGTATTGTGGATAGCCATAAATATTATTGGAAATATAATTCTTTGAAAGTTCCAGACCGGTGATATATTCATCACTGCCAAACGAAGAGATGTATTTACCATTTTTATAGGCAAAACAATGAGGAGAAGTTTTGTAGAAATTAGTAATAGAAGGGAAGCCCCACTCCACATCAACGAGGGCAAATTTACTTCCTTTGCTCGGCGCATATAATCTCGTATTAAAAACATTTAAGAGATTGGTGAATTGCTCCCAAGTATATTCATCGTTTTCTTGATACACACCCCATTCTTTCGCCCAGTCGCGACGATATAAGTAAGTATAAGAGGCGAATTGCAAATCCGTTTTGTCTTTATTCCTTGAAATTGGAATACCATAAAGTTTCCCATCAATTTTCATTTGATCAATATAAGAAGAATTGTCGATGAGAGATTTAACATTCGGCCAATTTGAAAGATCGTCCGGTAAAGGCTTAATGATGTTTTTCTTAATCCATTTCATATATGTGTTCGCAAAGTTAAACTGCGTGACATTAAAGTGAAAAACATCAGGAAGATTGTTGCCATTGACATCAGAGGTCACAAGTTGAGTCCATTGATCATAAGAATAAGAGGAAGGAGAAATGGCGACCTTGAATTTCTTTTCAAGATCATGAAGATAAGTATCTCCGCCACTCCAAGATTCAAAATAAACATTGCGCATGGAAATCTTTAAATTCCCATCGGAATCATATTGATCTTCACCTCCACTACCAGTACAAGCTGAAACAGAGGCAGCCATTACCAGCGTTAAGAGAAGCAAAGCGATTCGATTTTTAGGATACATATAATTTCCTCCTATCCTTTAATGGCACCGACGACGATGCCTTTAACAAAGAAGCGTTGCAAAAACGGATAAAAACACATCATAGGAACAATCGTAAAGAAGATTGAGGCCATGACTAAGGATTGACTGTAAACTCGATGACTAGGATTATCGACCGAGGAAGAAATGGTTTGAATCATTTCTCGTAAAACAAGTTGAAGAGGTTTGAGATCATTATTGGTGATGAAGAGCATGCCGTTATACCACGAGTTCCAATTTCCAACAGCAAAGAAAAGACCAACAGTAGCAAGCATGGGAAGAGAAAGAGGAAGATAAACCTTAACAAAGATTTGAACATCGTTCGCCCCATCAATTTTGGCACTCTCTTCCAGTTCCTTGGGTAAAGAAGCAAAATAGTTTCTCATCAAAAGCATATTGAAGGTGTCGATAGCGCCAGGAATAATCATGACGAGAATGTTGTTATATAAACCCAAACTTCTGATTAAGAAATAATAAGGGACAAGTCCACCACCAAAGAACATCGTCACTAAAATCATATTCATGACAAAGTTCTTTCCAAACCAGCGATCACGACTTAAGGCGTAACCAGTGATAACAGTGAAGAAAAGCTGATAAGCCGTTCCTCCCACTAAGAGGATCATCGTCACGCCAAAGCCTTTCCATAAGGAAGAAGAAGCAAAGACTTGGGAATAAGCTTCAAAGGTAATGTCTTGAGGCCATAAAAGAATCGGTGAAGTAAGATAGGCCGTCTCACTACTAACGGAAATAACAAAGGCATTATAAAACGGAAAAACAACCGCAGCGACGTAAAGAAAAAGGATAATAAAAATAATGACATCCAATCCTCCAAATCTGTGATTTGTCGCTCTTCCTTTAGCTCGAAGGGGAAGCTTTTCCATGATAATCTGATCTTTCTTTTTAACCATTAGATAATTCCCCTTTCTCCACATAACTTGGCGATACGGTCAACCATGATGACGAGGATAAAGGATACCAATGATTTAAATAGACCAATGGCGGTGCCAACACCCACTGACATTTCTCCTGAAACGAAGGTTTGACGGAAAATGTAGGTATCGATGATATCAGCAGCACTATAAACAAGAGGATTATAAAGGTTATATATCTGATCAAAACCCGCGGAGAGAACTCCTCCCACCGAGAGAATAAGCAATAAAATAGCTGTCGATTTAATGCCGGGAAGCGTGATGTGCCACATCTTCTTTAATCTTGAAGCTCCGTCGATATCTGCCGCTTCATAAAGTTCAGGAGAGATGCCCGCCATCGTGGCAAGATAGATAATACTGCTCCAGCCTGCTTCTTTCCAAACATCGGAAGAGAAAATTAACCCGATGAAGAACCCCTTATCCGCCATGAAATCAATTCGAGCGGAAGATCCACCAAATAGAGCAATAATATTATTAACAACGCCCGTTTTGGCAAAGAGGACATTGATAAAACCAGCAAGGACAATCCAAGAGAGGAAATGAGGGAAGGTAACGATGATTTGTGAAGCCTTCTTAAAACGTCTCATTCGCAATTCGTTGATAAGTAAGGCTACCACGATTGCCGCGACAAAAGAGATGATAATCTTGCCGGCTCCGATGAGTAAAGTATTTCGCAAAGCAGAGTAGAACCCTGGATCACTTTGGAAGATATAAATAAAATTATCAAAACCGACGAAGAAATTAACTAAACTCCCTAAAATGCCGTCCTTAGGAGAGTAGTCAGTAAAAGCGATAAGGACTCCATACATTGGGATATAGCAAAAGATAAAATAGAAAACGATTGCGGGAATAATCATGAGAATCAAATAACGAGATTTGATAATATTTTTCCCGGCATTATGCCATCTTCCTTGTCTTTTCTCAATGAGAGTCTTTTGCATTTTACTTACCTTGCGTGTTTCTTGATATAAGGAATGATTTCATCAATAGTGGTAAAGGCTAAAGAAGTATAGGTATCAGCGGATCCATAATAGATGGCAATTCTGCCCGTTTTTTTATCCACCAAAGCGGAGGTTGGGAAGATGACGTTTGGTACAAATCCCGTCGTTTCATAAGCCATTTCAGGAGTGAGCAAAAAGCGATCGAGACGATATTTGACAATAGAGGGATTTTCTAAATCTAAGATAACTGCTCCCATCGAATAAACAAAGCCACTACAAGTACCAGTCACACCATGAATAAAGAGCAACCACCCTTCATCCGTTTCAATCGGGTTACAACCAGCACCTATCTTGATAGAGTTCCACCACTCATAGCCTCTTTCCATCATATGTTCATGATGACCCCAGTATTCGAGATCTTTACTATGTGAGAGAAAGATATCGCCAAAAGCGGTGTGCCCACTATCACTCGGGCGAGAAAGAAGAAGGTATTCGTTATTTACTTTTCGTGGAAATAAGACACCATTGCGGTTAAAAGGAAGGAAAGGATGATCAAGTTTAACGAACTTCTGAAAGTCCTTAGTTTTAGCAATAGCTAAAGCTGGACCATAGAAATCATCACACCAAATAATATAATAGATTTCATCAATCTTTACTAATCGAGGATCATAGGCATAATTAGTATTGGCTGGTTGACCTTTTTCATTGACGAAGCAAATCGGTTCTTCGCTAACTTCAATCTTAAAACCATCTTGAGAATGACCGACAAATAATGTGGGAATACCAGTAGCAGATTCGCCACGAAAGATGCCAATAAAACCATCTTTCCAAGGTGTCAACGCCGAATTAAAAACCCGCGATAAAGAAGGGTTAGGATTACGACTAATTACTGGATTTTTGGAGTATCTCCACACAGGACCAGTAACATCAGCAGGTTTTTCTTCCCAGGGAATGTTGGCTATATCAATTTGATTTAATAATTTCATATTTTTTCTCACTTAACTTAGTTTTTTTACTGAATCTCGTGGAACATATCCACAGCGGATAACGATTTCGGAAAACTGAAGTTGATTCTCTCCGAAAACGCCAATCAGATAATTCGCGACTTCCTTACCAAGCTCCTCACGAGGAACATTGTAGGTAGAAAGTGGAGGATCGTAGTAGCAACTGCTTTTGATGTTATCGAAACCAATCACGGAAATATCATCAGGAATTTTCTTTCCCATTGAATGGATAACGGAATAAGCTCGCTCTGCGATAATGTCGTTAGCGCAAATAAGCGCAGTAATAGGGTATTTCCTTAAGTTTTTTTCAAGGAGGGCATCATCGCTATAATTGAGATTCTTATTATTGAAGATAATGGAAATTCCCTTCACTCCATCCGAGGTGTGAGCGTTAATGCTCGACAAGAATCCCTCGTGTCTCTCTCTAAATGAGGTGCTATGCATATCACTTCCATAAAAAGCGATGGTTTTATGTTTATTTTCAATCAGCGTTTCCACCGCTAAATAAGTGGAATCATAATTGGAAAATTTTACTTTAGTAATGCCATCACTATGGAAGATTTTAGGATCCACCTCAACGATGGGCTTTCCTGTTTTTTTCAATAGACTCACAATGTTTTCAGGATTGTTATGAATAACTACATAAGCATTGGTTTTTAATGAGGCGAGATGTTTGAGTTGTTCAGCATCAATTTTTTTGTCGCCATACACGAAATACTCTAAAGAGATAGAGCGCATATCGAGAACTCGCGCTAAAGATTTGATAATGGGTTGCCAATAGTCTTCTTTGAGTAACATGCGCGAAGAGATGACAAGTAAAACACGATTAATGGTTTCTTTCTTTTTCCTAAGATGAGTCGTGTCGTAGCCAAGTTCAGCCGCCTTTTGAGCAATGCGCGTTCTCGTTTCATCAGAAACATTATATTTTCCCGCTAAAGAGCGAGACACTAATCCTTTTGTGACATCACAGGCTTTGGCAATGTCTTCGAGTGTTACTCGTGCCATATCAATTTACTCCCCACGGATTCACATCGCCAAACAAGGCGATATCATCCATCAATGGATAGATGGTTGAACCACTGACTTTTTCAACCGTCATTGTATAACCATAATAGGTTTTACTATTATCGATGTCGATAATGTATTGCGTCCAATCAGAAGAAGCGCTGACATTGATTTGGACCTTGGTGGTGCCATTGAAAACACTGTTATCCACTTTCTTAGAAGTAAATAATCGAAAATAGAGAAGGACAGGAGTAGTCGAGGTATTCTTCATAAAGAATGAAAAATGGCTTGCAGCTTTCCATGGTTCAGCTTCCCCTGAAAAAACTCCCCAAGTTGTATGTCTCATCGCATTGGAAGAATTTTTAACACGCATAGCGTTCGTTCCTGAATGAGCATCGCTATTAATGAGGTTGATATAATCAGTGCTTCCCATTAATGACCATTCATCATTGAGAAGTTCTGATTTTGAACCAGCAACATAATATTCGCTGAGATATTCGCCTCTTAATTCTGAGCGAGCTTCTTTATTAGTATTATTTTTATCATAGCCAATTCCTGTGGATGCATAACTTTCAAAGTCATCAATTACCGAGATGGTTTCAAAAGAGAGACCATTATAATGAGTGCTCATAGTACCACTAGCGGATACGAAAGAGAGAAGCTCTCCACTACGAGAGGCTCTCATTACCATCGTAAGTGAAGCACCATAGTCACTTGCCGAAATAAAGGTATAACCTTCGGTGGTTTTTTCTACTTCCATATCAAGAGATGTATTACTCGCGAGATTTAAAGTCGATAAACTGATAGTGGTTTCATCGGTTTTATCTAAACGCACATTTGTGTTATCACTACTTTTTCCTGAATATATATTTTCAAGATCAAAAATCTGACGATTAACTGGATTGATATTTTTTGCTAGATTAATCTGAGCAACATAACAGTTAGTGGAAGTCCAAAGCGGATTGCCATTCACGCTCTTATAAACGATTGCTAAGGTTGGAAGAAAAGAAACCACTTCACTCACATCCATAATTCCATATTGACTACCTTGCTTTTCAACCACTTCTTTGAGAGTGGAGGAAGTTCCATTAACTTTCCAGCCGTCATCATCAAAAGGAAGATTGATATATGACCAGTTTGTACTCAAAACGCCGAGATTATAGGAAACATAAAACTCACTGCTAACAAATTGGACCGCCATGTTTGTCTTGCCGTTGCCTTTCGCATAGAAAGAAATTGATTCATAACGAGATATCGGAGAAGAAATGTCAGTCATGAATTTATAGTAATTGCCATCATTAAAACGAAAATTAATTGCCTCCGATAGACCTTCAACATCAATGCTTTCACGAGTCACATTGACATTAGCGGTCATCACTTCGCTGGAGCCATTAAAATAACGAATATCAAAATAATCAATTAAATCTGTTTCAGAACCGTTCAGAACACTTCGCGCTTCCACACTATTCATGGCGATATTGATGTAACTCGTCTGGCTTATTTCTGGATAATAAATATGATCTGCCTCATTAAAGCCACCGTACATTCTGATGGCCAATTGACCCGAGGTTTCAGCATGAAAAGTCAAACTAGTGTTACTAGCGAACGCCTCTTCATTATGAACCCCTGTCGAAGAGAACTCTGTATCACAGGAAATAAAATCTTGTTCCCAAGCATATAAAGAATAGTCCACTCCCGAACGAGAAATTTCTCCATAAGACAACGAGCGGACATCATAAGTATAAGAAACTGCCTCACTGTCGTCATAGCCAATCGCGGCTTTCGCATATACCGAAATTTGATAATGTCCATTGATAGACGCAAAGGAATAATTTTCCGCTTCGCTATAAGCCCCACCATTTAGTGACAACATATAGCCATCAGCGTTTTCAACTTCATCCCAAACTAGTCCATCTCGGGAACTATTTAATCGCAGAATAGGGGTATCAATAGTGTAATCAATAGGGTTTACTGGCCCATCAGGACCATCAGGATTCTGTTTTCCATCACAAGCCGTCAAAGCAAGAAAAAAAATTGACAGCATAATTAAATATTTGAAATCCTTTTTGCACATATATTTACCCTCAACTTTTTTATTATTAAAAGTTCTTGATATGTGATTATTATGTCATAATGCCTATGCATAATATATATTTGTTTTGTAAACACCTTATGTTTTTAGTAAACATTTTGTGAACAAAGAAAACCCCAAGAGAGACCTCCTGGGGTTGTTTGCAATAAGGGATTAATTACCAAACTTGGACACAGTCCATATAGAAATAGAATGTGCTAACGGAAGCTTCAAGATAGAGTTGAAGTCCGGTACAGGCTTGCCAATCAATATTGGTGAAAGTTGTTGAAACTTCGCACCAATTGCCATCGCTTGTAATGGAAGTCGCGGCATTAACTGTTAAGTTTGTGGCTGTGGTATTAAGCAAATCATAAGCATGAAGTTTAGGATTGACGAAGCTTACTCCCGAATTATTCAAAATACGGAATGAGAAACCGTGAATGTCATTTCCTAAAACAGCGGAACCAACAAGATCAATGAGACGATAGCCATATTTACCACCGCTCCAAGATTTAGCCCGAGCGGAACCAATATCTTCAAAAATATTCATAGTATCAGCAATAAGACGATCGGCAGAAGTAGCTGTCGCCCAGCCACTGCCACTATCATAACGAACATTCCAACGACTTTGAATCGCAGCAGTATCGGCATCATTGAAACCATCAAGAATTTTTCTCTTATAAAGATTTAAACCTGTGACTAACGCAGCGAGGTCTCCATCGGCGCTACTATAAACTAAGCTACGCCCATAACCATCAACAGTGGCTTCATAATGACCCATTTCGGTGGTAATAGTAACTTTATTTTCGGCTTCAACATAGACCCAAGAACCTAATATATTATAAGCGACTGTCGTCTTTTGAGTGACTTTAATACTAGCGGATAAATCAGCATTAAGAGTGGCTTCAACTAAATTGTTACTAGCATAAGCAGCATAAGTGCCTTCAAGAACATCAAGATTGGTCACACTAGTCGTAGAGGCATCAACATTTATGAATTCGGCATTATCAATTTCAACACCTAAGAATTTACCTGTTGAAGTAGTAGCTTTTTCAATGAACTCAAATTGATCAAAGAGTTTAACCACTAATTGTTCAACCGTGGCTACTCCAAGCGTTTCACCAGCATATTGCAAGGCTTGTGCAAAAGTGACGATATTTCCATCGTAGTTAAGTTGCCAATCAGATGAGGCAAACGGAATAGTGTATTCGGTCCAAGCTTTGCTAACTTGAGCAATCTTATAATCCGCATACACTCCACTTGTCGAGGAATTTAAGCGAACTGTGACACCAGTAGCAATTGAGTTACCCTTCATTTGAATGGAAAAGGCATTATAAAGAGTTCTTTCTGGGAATGAGATGGATTTCGTATGTCTAAACGCACAACTATTATCATTATAACGTAAGTAGACAGATTGGTTACCGCCAGTGGAGGAAACATCCTTAGAAGTGTTAGCGATGCCATTTGAAGAAGCGGTCCAACTAGAGGTGTAATAGGTACCAGTATAACTGGCTTTTACCTCCGCACTAGTTTTACCTTCGCCATCTTCCACGACATAAGGAGTCGTTGTAAAGGATTGACATACATAAGTAATCGAAATAGATGAGATGACTGGACTCGAGGTTCCAGACGCAAAGGCAAACATGCTACTGACCATATTTTTAGTAAAAGCCGTGCCACTAGTTAATTCAGTGACAGTAGCGTAGTCAGCAATGTTACCATTTTGATTGGGGGAAGCTAAGAGAGTCAGATTCCCTTCAAAAGTCGCTGTTATGGAAATGACACCATTGATGGGGCTAGCATTAGCCAAATAGCCATTTGCTCCAGTTGATTGTTCAAGTTGAACATGGCCTCCTTCCGCTCTCTTACCACCATTGATTGTCCAATCGACATAGCGAGATGGGGAATAACTAGCGACAGTCCCAAACGAATCTGTCAAACCGGAAGCGGCATTGCTTCCATCCAGGACAAGAGAATACGAAGGACTTTCTGCTTCAGTCGAAATTAACTTATAATCAAAACCATTAAGCCCAGCGACGGCCACGGTTCCCACCATAAAAATAGACGACAAAACAAAAATTGCGTTTTTAGTAAATTTGTTCATTTTTATCTCCTTTACCTAAAGGCTTATTTTCATTCTAATTGATTTTTTTTCAGTGGTTTACAGAAAGATGGTAAACTTATTGTAAAAATAGTAAACATTTGTTTAACATTTATGTTAATATTCAATGTTTTATATCATTTTTGCCTTTATATCCTTAATATAATGTTGTTTTTTCTTTATTTATAATAATTGTTTACTAAAAAAAACATTTGTTTACTAATATATACAAACATAAGAGTGCTCCCGCACATATAATATTGGCATGAATAGAAAGAAAATAGTGCTGTTGGCAGCAATGTGTGTAGGACTTATGGGATGCAATAACAATAACAGAACCCCTATTGATGTTATTATCATGGGCGGACAATCTAATATGGTGGGGTGCTCTCCAGCATTACAAATTGCCAGTGAAATTGGAACTGATAAATATAATGAATATATCGAAGGATATCCAGAGATAAGAATTTCTTATGACTGTTGGACCAAACTTGATGAAGGTGGCTATTACGAACAAAATTCCAGTAATAATAACTTTGTTACTACAATGCTGGGCCAAGGAAATGCAGCATCCAATTTTGGACCAGAAATGGGAATGGCTGAATATTTTTCTAAGAATGGTCGAAACAATAAAGTTGCATTGATTAAACACGCGACAGGAGCAGCCTCTTTATATTGGGACTTTGCCTCCACTAGTTCGCAACTTGAAAGAACAATTTACGCCGAGTTTATTCAATATATTAAAAACGCGTGTGAAACCCTAAAGAAGCAAGGATATGAACCCACCATCAAAGCTTTCTGCTGGATGCAGGGAGAAGGGGATGCCTATCCCACAATCTATGCTGGCTATGAAGGCTTAACTGAGTTGATGATTCAGGATGTCCGAAATGATTTAAAAGCTTATGAGGGCAAAACGGAGATGGCTTTTATCGATGCCGCCATTTCTAATTCAACAAAATGGGTTTATTATCAACAGATCAACGCCGCGAAGCTCAATGTTTCACAAGAGGCAGATAATAATGTCTTTATCGATACCTTAAGCGAGGGTCTAGATAAAACTTCTCTTCAAGAAGATCAGGCCCACTATCGTGGTTCTTTTATGGTTAAATTAGGCCAATTATTTGCAGAAGCAACAGAACCATTTCTAACACCTATTGAATCATGAGCACTAACAATAAATTAACCCAAAAAACAGACAATATGGCAAAGGTCATTCCTCATTCCGTTGTCATTTTATTCAATAATGAAAACAAAATTTTAGTCGAGATTCGCGCCGACGATGGTTTTTATGACTTTCCTGGTGGGGGACTCGAGAAAAATGAAACAAATGAAGAGGGCGCAAAACGAGAATTAAAGGAGGAGACTGGGCTTATCGCTGATGAACTAGTTCTCTTTAAAACTTATTCAGGAAAAATCACTCATTATATCTACTACAATGGCAATGAAATTTATGGCGTGGACGCCATTTTCTTATGCCGCAAATATCACGGAGAAATAAAACCGCAAATTGAAGAAGTTACTTCGCTAATTTTCCTTTCTCTTGATGAGTTAGCAAAGAAAAAAATCAGCATCCGCAATGCTCAAATAATCAAAGATTTACAAGAGTATTTTCACCATGATTAGGGTTCTTTCTATTTCGAATAGTTTCGGAGTTGATGGAACAACTTTTTTACATCAAATTTCGACTTCCTTTGACACTCAAATTGAGGTTGGAACTCTTTTTATTGGCGGGTGTGAGATTTCTCGACATGTAAATAATCTTCAAAACAATATCGCTGATTATGAATACTACCTTAATGGATCTTTAAAGAAAGTTAATGCGACGATTTTGGAGGTTTTGAAACCCATAGACGATGAAGAATCTCCATGGGACTATATTGTCTTTCAACAAGCCAGTGGTTTTTCAGGAATTGAATCTTCCTTCCACCCCTATCTCGAAAATCTTATTTCGTTAGTAAAAAAATATAACAAGCACGCCATTATGGCTCTCCATGAGACTTGGTCATACGCTAAAGATTTTGATAACACTGCTTATATTCCCTATCAGCATTCCCAATCGCAAATGGGACAAATGATTGACCTCGCCTATACTCATGTAGCTCATGATCTAGATATTCCGCTGATTATTCCTTCATTAAAAGTCATCGAAAAAGCTCGTTCTATCTACGGTGATCAAATGAATCGAGACGGCTATCATCTCACGGAAGAAGCTCGTTATCTTGTCGCTTGTTGTTGGGCTCTTTTCTTATTAAAAAAAGACGCAACAAAATTTTTATTTGTTCCCACCTATTCTTCGCTAGAAGGCTATAAACCTTTAAAGAAAAAGAAGTGCCAAGAATTATATGAAATAGCGAGAGGAGTCTATCACCAAATCAATGGATAACTCAATTAAAGAAAAATACCTTCGATGGAAAAACTATCCTCTCGAGGATGGCTTAAATAAAGAATTAGATTCGCTCAATGAAAGCGAAATCATTGATGCCTTTTTCACTGACTTGACTTTTGGAACCGGAGGCTTGCGAGGGGTGATTGGCGTTGGTAACAATCGCATGAATGTCTACACCGTAAAAAGAGCAAGTTTAGGATTAGCTCGATATCTATTAAAGAGTTCCAGTAAACCCTCTCTTGCCATCGCCTATGATTCGCGAAACAAGTCGAGATTGTTTGCTGAGACAGCCGCACAAGTAATGGCCTATTGTGGAATTAAAGTTTTTATCTATAAAGAATTAATGCCCACTCCTTCCCTTTCCTATGCCGTTCGAAACTTATCTTGTTCAGCTGGAATTGTCATTACCGCATCTCATAATCCGAAACAATACAATGGTTATAAAGTTTATGGTCGCGATGGATGTCAAATTACTGACCTAGTCGCCAGTTTAATTATGAAAGAAATTGAGAATATTGATCTATTCACTCCTCTTCCAGTCCTGTCTTTTAACGAATACTTAGAAACTTTACATATTCAATATATTTCCGAAGAATTAATTGCCTCTCTTTATCATTACGAAGCTTCCTTATCGACTTATAAAGGTAAAAAAGACATCAAGATTGTCTATTCCGCTCTTAATGGAGCGGGTTTTCGAAGTGTGACTAGCGTTTTAAAATTGGCGGGGTATCACCATATCATTCCCGTAAAAGAGCAATGCTATCCCGATGGAAATTTCCCCACCTGTTCCAAACCTAATCCAGAGCTTCATGAGACTCTCGAACTCGGCATTAAACTCGCTAAAAAAGAAGAAGCGAATATCTTAATTGTCACTGATCCTGATTGTGACCGTGTGGGAACCGCGACAAGACATGAAGGAGATTATGTTCTTTTAAACGGAAACGAGATTGGCGTTCTCCTTTTTGATTATTTACTGAAAGTAAGGAAGATTGCCCATCCCTTTATCATTAAAACTATTGTCACTAGTGATATGGCCAAAGAAATGGCTCAAAAAAATCATGTGACTCTCTATGAAACATTAACTGGTTTTAAATATATCGGTGAGCAGATGAAAAGAAGAGAAATCGAAGGAGATCTCGGGAGTTTCTTGCTGGGTTTTGAAGAATCTTATGGCTATCTCTCAGCAAAAGATATTCGCGATAAAGACGCCATCAATGGTTCTTTAATGATCGCGGATATGTGCGCTTATTACCAGAGTCAAAACAAAGACCTCGTCGAAAGAATGAAGGAACTATATGAAGAATATGGTTGGAATAAAACTTGCTTAATCAATAAGGAATTTGAAGGTCAAGAAGGTCAAAAAATTATGGATTCCTTCATGGCCTCTTTAAAAGAAAAAAATGATTTTCCCTCTTTGAGCTATAAAGAGGATTACGCCAGTTCAAAACGAATATTTTCTAATCATGAAGAAGAGATATTTCTCCCAAAAAGTCAGGTCTTAAAATTCTCCTTTATTGATGGGTCATCTGTGACGGTTAGACCAAGTGGCACCGAACCCAAACTAAAACTCTATTTCTATATCAAAGATAGCAAAGATAAACTCGAAGAAAAAATGAACTTCTATCAGCAGATGTTCTTATCTCTTTTTAATTTGTGAAAGCTCATTTTCACTGATTGTCAATCGATTCATCCAAAGGAGAAAATCACATGGAAACAGTTAAGCTGAAACCCACTACCAAAGACTATATCTGGGGAGGAAATAAGTTTTTTGGCTGGGGAAAAGAAAGCAGCACTGACCGCATCGCGGAATGTTGGGAACTCTCTTTTCGTGATGAGGGCCCTTCACTCATTGATTCAGGAGTTAATCAAGGAAAGCGTTTGAAAGATATCGCTACTAAGAAAGATATTGGTCTACTAGCCTCTTCTTTTCCATTTTTTCCGATGCTTGTCAAACTCATTGACGCCAAAGACAATCTCTCCATCCAAGTGCATCCGAGTGACGAATATGCTTTAAAGAATGAAAACTCTTATGGCAAAACCGAAATGTGGTACATCCTGGAAGCTGAAAAAGACGCTGAACTCTATATTGGTTTTAACCATGATGTGTCAAAAGAAGAAATTATCAAGCGAATCACTGATAACACTCTAGTTGATACTCTTAATACTCTCAAAGTTCAGCCCGGGGAATGTTACTTTATTCCCTCGGGAACTCCTCACGCCATCGGCAAAGGAATCACTTTGCTTGAAGTCCAACAAAACTCCAATCTCACCTATCGTTTATATGACTATGGGCGAATAGAAAAAAATGGCAAACCACGGGATCTTCATATCAAAAAGGCTCTAGAAGTCATGAATTTTAATCGATTTTGTCCTCTTATCACCACCGAAGGGAGACTAGGTTATTCTCCTTATTTCTCAACATATAAAAAGAAAAATGATGGCTCAATTATTATCGCTAGCAAAGAATCTTTTATCGCCATAACAATCATAAATGGAGAAGGAACAATCAACAGCATACCTTTTTCCGTTGGTAATACATTTTTTATTCCCGCTGGTCAAAAAGCCAACATCAATGGAGAATGTACCTACCTCATGATGACGGTGGAGGCTCAATAATGATTTCCATTGGAGTGGACATTGGAGGTACTTCCATTAAGGGTGCCTCAATTAACGAACAAGGACAAATCATGGCCCGTTTTTCTCTGCCCATCATGATTCAAGAAACAGGCGATAAAACGATTGAAAGATTGGGAAGAAAAGTTCTTTCCTTTCTCAGCGAAAACAACATTCAAAATCATGAAATTCTCGGCCTGGGTGTCGGTTGTCCAGGGGCAATTAACTCCAAAAAGGGAGTTGTTGATTATTCCAATAATTTAAAATGGAGTGATGTTCCTCTTCAAGAAATTCTCGAAACGATGACAAGTTTAAAAGTCAAGGTTACCAACGACGCCAACGCAGCAGCGTTAGGAGAAGCTATTTTTGGGGCGGGGGAAAAGTTCTCTTCTATCATTCTTCTCACTCTTGGCACAGGAGTGGGTGGAGGAATCATTATCAACGGCCATGTTTATGAAGGAAATCAAGGCAAGGGAGCGGAGTTGGGACACACCGTTATTGAAATTGACGGACGAGGCTGTACTTGCGGAAGACGTGGTTGTTTGGAGGCTTATGCTTCGGCAACAGCTTTAATTTGTGATACTCAAGAAGCAATGAAAAAGCATCCTGATTCACTGATGTGGAAACTAGTCAACGGCGACATAAGCAAAGTCGATGGAAAAACTCCTTTTGACGCCAAAATCAAAGGTGATATATATGCTGATGAAGTGATTAATCACTATATCAAATATCTCGGTGAGGGAATTCTCAACTTCTGCAATATTTTTAGACCAGAGGCCATCATTCTTGCCGGAGGGATTGCTCAGCAAGGAAAAGAACTTCTTGATCCATTGATTGATTATTGTGAAAAAAGAAATTACGGCTTTAAAAGAACTCCAAAAGTAAAAATCACAACCGCCCAGTTAGGTTATGATGCAGGAGTGTATGGAGCGGCTTCTTTATTCTTTAACAATCAATAATCTCTTCTTTATATAATCGCTAAGTTCATTAGCTGCATAGCGGTGCATCTCTTTATTTGGATGTCCACCGACTGGCATAATACCACCAACACTGATAGCTTTACTTTCTAATAATTCAATATTCAAATTGTTTTCTTTAATGGCGTCTAAATAGGCTTGCTTGACAAAAGGTGGTAAAGGTAAGACGGCCTCAAAGACGAGTATTTGCAACTTCAAACCATAAGTTTTGTATAGCGCTTTTATAAAAGATAGGAACTGTTTTTTAAAACTTGTTTTATCGAAATGATCCTCACCGACACTTCCGTCATTTGTGCCAAGAGCAATAATGACGAGAGAAGGGATGAACAAATGGTTGTCCCATTTGGGAGTTTCCTCAAAACTCTTCTGAAAATCAAAAGAGGCAAGAGTTAGCATATCTGGAATTGTTTTAATCTTTGAAGTTTCATTATAGATCGAACGATAAAGAGGAAAGCCACTGACGGACACGGTTTGAATATCAATATCGAGATTTTCTTTAAAAAGATAAGCATAACTCAAGGCAAAGTTTTCTTCGCTGGTTTTAAAAGGACTCTCAGCACTCTTAGCTTCCACTCCATAACCATTCGTTATTGAATCGCCATAAATCTCCACTTTAATCTTTTCTTTTTCTTTATACGGAAGAAAATGACCGTCCGTTTCAAGATGGAGATAGCCAACGTGAGAAGAAGAACACTCGCTGATTTTCATTATTCGAATATGGTGTTCGCTTAAAACGAGATTCTCCGCCAAAGTAATATTCATTTTTGGTTGATTTATTACTAATTTTTTAGGAGTTAAATCATCAATAAAAACCATGAGATATGGTCGATTGATTTCATCATCTGTCGCAGTCGCTACGATCTCAAAAAAAGAAGATGTTCCAAAAAAGGAAAATTCGATGCCAGAACCCGAAAAATTCATCCAAAGAATTTCGTTTTGAAAATAATATCGTCCCTTTAATTTTAAACTACTATTCGTAACTGGTTTGACGAAATTAATAATTTCCATATTCTGCTTTTCAATGCCGTTTTTGATAATTGTGATTATAACATAACATTATAGGACAAGCATAATAGGCTTATCAAAAAACAATCAAATCCAAAATGATTTCACAACTGCATTTTCGCCTTATTTTTCAATTATCAATAGTTTTTAATTGTTATATCTACAAGCTCTTCAATTTTAAGAGTACTTTCGCAATCAATGAGATGCATCTTTGACGCGAAAAGAAGCAAGCATGTATCATTTTCTTTTGTATCTCGCATCTTTAAAGGAACCATATTTTTCTATTTGCCCATCTTTAAGCATGTTTGCTAAAACTCTTTCAACGGTTGAACCGCTGATATCAGGCACGATATCGAGTATCTCTTGTTTCGACATTGGAACGAGGCTGTTTAGCAGCACCATTTTTATTCGTTCTTCCTTCTTTATTTTTTTAAGTTCGACTGTTGCTAATCGTTTTTCTAATTCCAAATAGCATTTATAGAGGGTGGTAATAAAGTTTTTGATAAAGTGTGAATAATTATTTTTGCCTTCTTCCCAAGATAGCGAAGAAAGTCTTAATGCTTCGTAATAAGATCTCTTATTTAGGTTTATTTGTTGTTCAAACGAGATGTATTTCCCAACATCATAATTGCTTTTGTACATGAGAAGTAAAGAAAGAAGCCTCGACATTCTTCCATTTCCATCATCAAAAGGATGGATGCACAAAAAATCTAAGATGACACAAGGAATAAGAACAAGTGGATTAATGCCGGAATCTTGTCTCGCATCCATATATGCCAAAACGAGCTGATTCATCGCTTCTGGAGTCTCTTCTGCACTTATCGGCTTAAATCTAAGTTTACGATTTCCATATTGGTCAATCTCAATAATCGCGTTGTCTTCTGTTTTATAATGTCCTCGAAATGGCGATCCACTTTGTGCGAGCATGATGTTATGAAGGCTAAGAATATCTTTTTCATCAAATGATAAACTTTGATAATTTGTATGAACAAGATCTAAAGCGTCTCGATAACCAGCAATTTCTTTTTCATTATGATTTAATGGTTCGGTTTTTTGTTCCATCAGTGCTTTGATTCTTTTGTCTGTTGCAACGATTCCCTCAATCGCGTTGCTGCCTTTAACTGATTGGATTTTGGCGATAGCAATCAATTTATTAAATAGCTCAGAATTAAGCGTTTTCTTTTCGTCTTCTTCTTTTTTCACCTCGTGAATGTAATTAGTAAGATTTAATAGTTCAGATGATAGATTGTCGTTTTTTAAGAAGGAATAATCAAATTTTCTCATTGTTTTCTCCTTTTACTGCCTTTATTTTACAATTTTTGATGCAGTATTTCAACAGTGTGAAATGATTTACTGCATTTTTATTAATGCTTTTGATGCAGTATTTAATGTCACAAACATATCATCAACAAGACAATGGACTACTTCTTCAACACTAAAGAAAGACCACCTCTACATGGCGTGACCACATCTAATTGATGTTTTTAAGACCTGTTTTGTATTAAAACACATAGCAAGAATATGATAGCAACTACATAACAGCCATTGTTAACTAGATTATTAATCTTTTAAACATCCAAGAGGAATAACAAAAACTCCATCCTCGTTTTTGTATCCATATTTAGTTGCTGTAATAACAATCTTTAAGTCAGGTGTTCTGAGAGGACATTGTTTTTCTTTTTTGTTATATTCCGTTATTAGTTTTTCAATTTCACACAAATGGCTTGAGCCTTCAGCAACTTCGTTCTCACCAAGTTTAAACTCTAAAAGAGCGTATCTTCCATCTTCTAGATGTAAAACTCCATCTGCCTCTAAGCCATATCTATCATGATAATACGATACACTTCCACTCATTGATGACGAGTAAACTTTTAAATCTCTTATACATAAAGATTCAAATAAAAAACCCAATGTCTTGAAATCTTTCGCAAAATATTCTGGAGATGCGCCTAGGGCTGCAACAGCTAGAGAAGGATCGACAAAATTTCTTTTTACTCTACTTCTGATTGCGGTCTTGCTTCTGATTGCCGGACACCAAGCATCCAAATCATCAATAATATATAACTTTTTCAATGCTCCAATATAGTCATAGTAGGTCGTTTCACTGATTGGGTGATTTGCATTTACATCACCAATAATAGTTCTATTATCAGCTAGAGTGCATATATTTCTAGCATAAGACCTTAAAATCAGTTTAGCTATTTCTGGGTTCCTTGTTGTGCTATCAATATTCGAAATATCTGTTTTATATGTTTGCTCGAATAATTCCTTAGGCACTAATAATTCACCTTTTTTTGTTTTGGCATATAGATATTTTGGCCACCCACCTCTACATAAAGCAAAAATAATATCATCTAAAGTAGAGCCTGATTGACATCCTGAAAACGATGAAGGATCATCAAAAAGTTGCATCAAACTAATTTGCCCGTTTGATTCTCCTGTTTCATATAGACTCATTGGCCGCATTTGTAACTGTGCTATTCTAAGGGTTCCGGTATGTGGAATCGCGATATTTTTTGAACTGGAACCAGTTAAATAAAAAGAACCCAATTCTTCAGGATGGTCATCGCAATAGGATCTGACCATGCCCCAAACTTTTGGGGCGTCTTGCCATTCGTCAAACAGGATTGGTTTTGGATTATTAACAAAGTTACTTGGAAGTGTATTAGCAATTTTTAATAGATTTTCTCTTTCGTCTTCGTTTTGGAAAGCAATTATAGTGTTGCATCTTTGCGATGCGGTTTCTGTTTTACCGCATCCTTTAGGTCCAACAATATTTAAAGCCCCAAACGCTTCATTTCTTTCATCAATCAATTCATCGATAATTCTTTTTTTATAATTCTTTTGTTTCATGTTTTTTCCCTAATTTGATTGTATGACAAAAGAAAACAGCAATCAACTATTACTTTATACTTTTGTGCTTTTCTGATTTAGACATTTGTGCATTTTTACTTAAGACTTTAGATAAAATTCAAAAAACTAATTCAGGAGTTAGACTCCATCAACAAAGAGCTCGAGAAGTATCGTGACCTAGACATCAGCGATGGCACCTTGAAATCAAGATTCGACATCATCAAAGCAAAACTCAAGGAATACGAAGATGGGAAGTCCGAGCTCACGGGAGAGTTGCTCCACTCCTTCATAAACAAGATTCTAGTTGTCGATAAGGAATATATCATTTACTTGGTGCCGAAAGACAAAACCTATACGAAAGAAGAGATAAAGACCAACAGGAAAGCCTTGTCCTAGAAACTAGAAATAGGGCATGGTGAGTATTCAAGAAAAGCAGGCTCAAAAACATACAAAATCAACTATAAAATCGTCTTGATATGACTAATGTTTGAAACAACACAAAAAAGCAGGTCTAAGTATTACTTGGGCCTGTTTTGGCATCTAAATGTATCTTATAAATGGAAATCACAGGTATTATTTCCGATTAATTATTTGCCTATTGATGATGCATAAGCCAACAAAACATTGTCGACAATTCTCGGCAGGCACATACCAGTAAATCTAGAATCTGATTTAACCTTTTTGTAGACCTCATAAGCCTTCAAGCAATAACGATAATAGGTTCCGTCTACATCTGGTGGAACATCGATTCTGTCTTTTTCATCAACAAAAGACGAAATTACTGATTGGACTCTAGAATCGTAAATGAACACAATATTCGGCAAGTGGAAATGAAGATACTTGGAAGTAAGGGATCGCTTATCCATTTCTGTCTGCTTTTGCAATATGTCCATAAGGCACTTGTGAAGTCTGCAGACCTCAATAATGGTGTCTGATGTGATAGATGTCTCGGTTCTGAGTGCTGAAATGCCAGAATCGATACTAGAACCGCAAATTGCTGGTCCAACATAATCATAGTAAAAATCACCATTGGAAGTTGTGGATTTATTTTTTCTTCTTTCTACAGATGCAGAATAAGATCTTCCGATAAGCCAAATTTTTGCAACAACCGAATCAATATCGGCATTTGATGGATAATCTGCAACCATCTTATACAAAATAGAGTTGGCAAGTTCGTACCTTTTGTTATCCAAATCATATTTTGATATTTGCTCGTTTCCAAGCTTGTTAATCTCGTATTCCATAAGCGATTCTCCTTCCAAATATGTTTCCAACATCGCACTTTTGCCAATATTCATGGCTAAGGCGTTTATTCGCCTGAATTTTACTACAAAAGTCTCTTATGCACAAAAAATCCAATGTCACCAACATACTAACAACAATATAAGAACGCTATTTTTTGAGGGATAAAGCCACGACCGTTTCCACATGGGTAGACACAAATGTTAGCGTAGCCAATTTTACCATTGAGACTATCTAAGTAACATATCTCAGAAAGGAAAAGATGACCTAGGCTATCATCTCTGCTTACTGATCACGGAAGTTAGATAATT